>WRBR01000038.1 GCA_009784425.1 Coriobacteriia bacterium
GACATGCCCTCTAGCTTTACGTCGCTGCTCACCACTGCAAACCGAATGCCAAATCGCCCGAGAATGCTGACCCCATCAGTGACCTCCTGGTCTGAACTCATGGAATAGTACCCCGTGGCTCGAAGGGTAATTCCGTCTACGGTGAACTCCTCAAAGGGGTCGATGCTGTCTTCAACCGCCGTTTGACCCGCGTCTCCCGAGGTGTTACCAGCAGAGGAATCAGCCGACTGCGCCGTGCAACCGCCCAGAGTAAAGGTAGCGCTGCTGAGTGCCAAAACAAGCAGCATGATGAGTAGTTTCTTCATAATAATCTCTCCCTCTTCATATCACGATAAGTAATTTATTGGGCTCATTATAAGCTCGCACCCTTTTAGGTGGTCTGCTCTGAGCAGACAAAAAGAACCGTCCGCTTAGCTGGGCGGAAAGAGCCACAGTTGAATCACCGCAAGTATCTCGCGGGAGTAGGTTATGGGAACGCCGTACCACTTGATGTGTGCGCCCATGTGGCTGGCGGAGATTCCTGCCGCGGCAGCGATTCTCTCGGCGCGATATACGTGGAAGTTGTTGGTGATAAAGGCAGCGGAATACCCTTCGGCAAACTCTTCTTCAAGAATTACACGCGAGAAGGCAAAATTCTCAAAGGTTGAGGTGGACTCCTCCTCTTTGATAATCTGCGCAGCGGGGATGCCTCGCTCAATCAGATAGCGCTCCATTGCCAGCGCCTCAGTGATGTCTTCTTGCGGCCCTTGCCCTCCGGAAACGATAATGAGAGCATCAGGGTTTTGCGCGTGGTACTCAACTGCCCTGTCCAGGCGGTAGGCCAAAATGGGAGTAACCTGCTCACCCCGGATGCCCGCGCCCAGCACAATTACCACATCCTCGTCATAGGTCACGTTATTGTTGCTTCCGTAGAAGGAGAGAAAGCCCATAAAGCCGACGATAATCACGCAAAGAGCCAGGGCAGCCGCATGCAACCACTTAGCCTTCTTGAGACGCTCCCACAGCACGCCGTACAACAAAACGGCAAGCGCAAACAGCCCCACAATCACAAAGCCCGCATTGAAATTCATGACAAGCGCCATGCACAAGGTATAAAGAAGCAGGATCACTCCAATGATGATGAGGCTGTACTGTATGGTTCGCTTGCGCTTCATAAGGGTGCTTCAATCTGCTGCTGGCTCAATAAGTCCTTTTGTCAAGTTTAACTAAACCTGCCAAGGGCGCGGAATGTGTCATAAGGGCGTTTCTATTGACTTATCCAGAGGCCGCAAATCGCACCACCCCAAATCATCTCGGAAAGATGCTACAATAACGAACAAATGTTTTACTTATCCAGCTTGGAGTTTTCCGATGAAGAATAAAGTGTCAACTGAGGAGACTAGCATCCGCTCATCAGCTGCAGAGTACCTCACCTTTGTTGCTTCAACTGGTGATAACGAGTCCAGTATTGAAATGCTCTACGAGGACGAGAATATCTGGTTAACGCAAAAGATGATGGCAGAGCTGTACAATGTTGAGATTCCAACGATTAACGAGCATATCAGCAAGATATTTGCTGATATGGAATTGGCTGAAGGGGCAACTATTAGGAATTTCCGAATAGTTCAAGACAGGCTCTTCCAAAGTGACTTTGACCGCTTCATTTTTTTGGAGGAGGCAGTGGATAGTTTAGAGATGAGGGCAACAGACAAGGAGTCACACGATGGATAAAAAGTATACGTGCTACTGCGGCTTTTACTGCGAGAACTGCGCCGTGATGGTGAAGGTGCAGCCTGCGGCAAAAACTCTCTACGATGAGATGAAAAACGCAGGGTTTGAGGATGTGGTCAACTTCATTCCTGACGGCGTTGAGTTCTGGCGCGCCCTGAAGTCTATGGTTGAAGAAGGCATATGCATCTCATGCAGAGACGGCAGCGGTTATCCGGATTGCAAGATCAGGAACTGCGCAGTAGAAAAAGGCCAAGACATGTGCGCCTTTTGCCCTGAGTATCCCTGCGATAAACTCGACCCCTTCTTTGCGGCAGTCCCCGTGCTGAAAGACGACAACGAGCTGTTGCGCACCGAAGGTTGGAGCTCCTGGGCAACGCTCCAAGACAAACGCAAGTCAGAAGGATTCACCTACTCTGACTAGTCCCCTGTCACACCGTGGGCAAAAACTAAATAAAAAGTAGTAGAAAGATAGTATTGAAGTTGCCTATGCTACCTGTATAAACTAACAGCAGGCGATGCTGGAGAAAAACGGCTACGCAAACTGCGCGCAAACCTTAAGTAATCTGCACACTAGCCGCGCACAAGCCGCCGTGAGCAGGCGCCACCTTGGCAGAAAAACCAAGGCACATTCAGGCAGTATCGAATCAAGGGAGGTTGCAGAAACTATGGCAATTGATGGAACCTACGATGTTATCGTAAGCACTATGTCTGGAAAGGAACCTGGCTCTATGACACTCAAGGCCGAGGGCGATGTCCTCACAGGAAGTGTCACTTCATCTGGCGAAACAACCGACATCACAGGAGTCGTCGATGGCGACTTCTTTGAATTTGAGTCGGAGATAAACTCGCTAATTGGCAAACTACAAGTCAAGATAGCCGGCGAGGTTGAGGGTGACGAAGTCTCAGGAAGATTCAAGACACCTATGGGCAATCTCGTCTTTAATGGAACCAGGGTTGGGTAGGCTGGGGGGTCGTCACCTTTTTGGAAAGAGGTCAATATGGCTAAGGAAAAAAAGGAAAAAATCAGAATGACCGCGCGTCAAAAGCAGCTATTCTCGGTTGTCATGATAGCTGCTTTCTTTGAGGGCTTTGATGACGGAGTCATCAACATCGCCCTGCCCTACATCAGCGAGACCTTTGCGCTGGACGAACAAACCAGGGGCTTCGTTCTCTCTATCATCGCAATTGGTACTATGGTGGCGTTCTTTGCCTCCCGCATGGCTGACAGGATAGGCCGCCGCCCGGTCTTTCTCTGGTGCACCTACGGGTTTGCAATCTGCAGCCTGGTAAGCGCCTTTGCGCCGTGGCTGTGGCTGTTCGTTGCCGTGCAATGCCTCGCGCGCGTCTTTTTGATAGGTTGTTGGTCCGTTGGATATGTCATCCTCTGCGAGGAATTTGAAGCCTCGCAGCGCGGCTTCGCAACGGGGCGTTTTCAATTAATGGCAGTCTTTGGCGGCCTGCTCATCGCCATCTTGCTCACCGTGGTGGTTGGAAACTCAGCGATTAACGAGGCAATGAACAACGAGAGCTGGCGCGTGCTCTTTGCAGTTGGTGTTCTCCCGATAATCCCCGTGTTTCTCATGCGCAAGAGGCTCCCCGAAACAGAGCCATTCCTGCAAAGGCAACGCAATGCTGCAGCTGGCATAGAGCCGGAGAAGACCAACATGATGGAGGTCTGGGGCAAGGGTCACCGCAAATTCATCATCGTCATGGGTCTTGCGTGGTTCTTCCTCTACTGCGGCAACAAGGGCTCGCTCAACTTCTTCACTACCCGCGTGGTAGAAGAGCTGTCCTGGCAGCCGTTTGATGTTACCATCGCGCTCATTGCGGCAACGCTCATTGGACTCTTCCTCATTGCGCTCAACGGCAAGATGATGGACATCATTGGGCGCAAGAAGGCAGCGATGATAATCATCCTTGTAGGAGTGGCAGCCAGCGTTGCAACCTACCAGTTTGAGAATCAGATCATGATTATCATCTTCAACGTTATCTCAACTGGCTGCCTCTATTCGTTCTTGATACTTGGGTCCACCATCACCAACGAGCTGTTCCCCACCCGCATGCGCTCAACGGCTATGGCTTGGGGTAACAACATCTTTGGGCGACTCGGCCAGATTGCCGTGCCAACGTTCATCGGCCTCATGGCGGCAACCTTGGGATGGGGCAATGCCATTTCAATCGCCATGCTGCTACCTTTGATCTCATTGCTTCTTATCATGGTCTTCATTCCTGAGACCAGCAAGAGGTCCATCGCCGATATCGACGGAGAGGTAGTGGAAGAGGCTTAAGCTCAAGGGCGGATCCCGCGGGTTATCCGCCCTGTTGTCCTGAGCGCAGCGCAGTGTAGCGTAGCGTAGTGAAGCAAAGCCGAAGGACCTAGTCAGTGGATTGACTAGGTCCTTCGGCTCGCTCCGCTCGTTTTGGGTGACAAGAGGGAGTTACAGTGCTCCGTCCCAGGTGCTGACCCGTTTTTCCTTCTTGGCTTCTTCGTCAAACCAGCGGCTGGTAACCACTTTGGATTCCGTATAGAACCGCAGGCCGTCTTTTCCAAGCGTATGCAAATCGCCAAAGAACGACAGCTTGTGTCCCGCAAACGGAAACACGCCAACCGGCACGGGAATCCCCACATTAATCCCCACCATGCCGCCGTCTGCGCGCCTCGCAAACTCTCGCGCAAAATAGCCGCTCTGCGTGTAAATCACGGAGCCATTGGCATAGGGGTTGCTGTTCATGAGCTCTACGCCCTCTTCAAAATCCTTAACGCGCTTAATGCAGAGCACCGGCCCAAAAATCTCCTTTTGCCCCACGGTCATCTCGGGGGTAACGTGGTCAAAAATCGTGTGCCCCAGGTAAAAGCCTCCTTCGTACCCTGCAACAACCGTGTTTCGTCCATCCAAGACCAGCTCCGCACCCTCCTCAATGCCTTTTTCAATCCATCCAAGGACAAACTCCTTGTGCTTCTCAGTAACCACCGGCCCTAAATCGGTGGTCTTGTCATACGCCGGGCCAATCTTCTTGGTTTTTGCCTGCTTGATTATCTCGGCAACCAAGTCATCAGCGATGGATTCTTGCACCATCACCACCGGCAGCGCCATACAGCGTTGCCCCGCGCAGCCAAAGGAGGAATTCATGATGCCGGCAGCGGTTCTCTCAAGGGGGGCATCCTCCAAAACGAGCGCGTGGTTCTTTGCCTCGCCCAGGCTCTGGACGCGCTTGCCGTGCTCGGCTGCCGTCTTGTACACATGAAGCCCAATCTCGGTAGAGCCCACCAGCGTAACACCTTTGACCCTCTCGTCCGTGAGTAAAAGCTCGGCCTCCTTGCGCGAGCAGGTCAAAACATTAACAACTCCCTTGGGCAAGCCGGCATCGTGCAAAAGCTCAACCATCCTGAGGCTCGTCATGGGGGTCATGCTGGCCGCCTTGAGAACCAGGGTATTGCCGGTGGCAATGCACATGGGCATCATCCAGCCTATCGGAATCATCGCGGGAAAATTGAATGGCGCAATGCCGGCAAACACGCCAAGTGGCTCGCGGTAGAGCGTAGTATCAAAGTCTTGCGTTACGTTCATCAGCGCCTCGCCCATCATAAGCGATGGCGCACCGCAGGCAACCTCCACATGCTCAATGGCTTTGAGGACGTCTCCGCGCCCTTCATCCCAGTTTTTTCCATTTTCCCTGCAGAGCATGTGGGTGAGCTCGTCAAGATGCCCTATCAAAAGCTCGCGAAATCGATACAGCACCTCAACCCGCTTGGAGCACGGCGTGCCCGACCACGGCGCATAGGCCCTAGCAGCAGCCGAGATGGCGGCATCAACTTCTTCCACGGTGCAGCAAGGCGTCTGGGCAATCACCTCACCGGTGCTTGGGTCATAAATGTCCATGTACGCGGTGGTTTTGCTCTCTAAAAAGGCTCCATCGATAAATGGCTTGAGAATCTGCACTGGCATTAGTGATTCCTCCTCTCGGTTTTTGCAAACGGCATTGTGCCAACCGGCATCCGCAAAAACCCTTCTTTTTCCAGGGAATTGTCAGCCTGCTAAGGGCGCACACCACCTCACAACCCAGGGGTGCACTTGCTCACAATTCTCCCATTTTCTCCTCTAGCAAACATCGTATTTTAGCAGTATTTTTTGTAGTATTTTAGGTGCGAAATTTGCTACTATAAACAGACTGAACTACGCCTGTAGTCCTGGCTCAAGTATTTGATTGGGCATCTTGTTTTTTGGGGAAGCAAGGTTGGGTTTAGTTATCGCAGAAAGGAAGGCTTGATATGACCTCTTCTGCTCAAGACCTCAAGGCTGTTTGCAGGGTATCCAGGGATTTGGTGCAGCACCAGTTTGCCACCAAAGGATACTTTGACGCAGATTTGATTACGATGCTCCAAAAGCACCTGCACTTTCCCCGTGTTGCCGTCATGGTCTATGACGACAACCTGCAGCTGTTGTCTGCGGTGAGCTCCGAGGGAGTCCACAAAAACCATAGGTATTACTCCTTTTGGAAAGAGGACGAGTGCGCAAGCCACGTGACGCGCTGCCTGAGGGAGGGTCCTCCCGCCGGCCCTGATAACTTCAATGTTTACCTTTCGTCTCAGATAATCCCCATGAGCGACTACAATAGCTCGAGGTACGTGTCATTCATCTACTCCGCCGGCGGCATGCACTACAGCGCCTCCATGCCCTTTGATGCAAACGGACGTTTTCGCATTGTCTTCTACAAAAACAAGAGTCAACAAGACTTCAGCGAACGCGAGCTGAACATCCTGCGCGAGGTGTATGGGGTGGTCGTCAGCTTTTACAAGGGTTTTCATGAGGTCAATAACATGCGGGCAAACCTGCAGCTTCAAAACTACGCCCTGAGCAACGAGAGCACGGGGCTGCTTGTTTTGGACGAGAATTTCCACGTTCAGTACTACAACGACTACGCGCTCAACAACCTCGGGGCGTTTACCAACGAGTCCAATATCGACAGCGCCTGCCAGGTGCTTCTGACTCACTTCCAAAACATCGAGAAGCTGCAGCTGCAAAACGAGGTCAGGTTTATAAACGGCTTTGTTTTCAGGCTGACCTCCCACACGTACTCCGATGAACTTGGGTTTGTGAGGCGCTATTACTCGCTCTACTTTGTCAAGAAGGAAAATCTCGGCAACGCAGCGCCCTCCTCACATCTTAAGAGCTCCAGTAGCCTCACCTCGCTCACCCGCCGCGAAAAGGAGATACTAGAACTCCTGGTAGCCGACAAAACCTACCAGCAGATAGCCGATGAGCTCTTCTTGAGCATCAGCACGGTAAGAAAGCACCTCCAAAACATCTTCAAAAAGCTGGGCGTCAACAACCAACGCCAGCTCATCTCCCTCTACCTCCGCTCGTAAAATACTTAAATTATCTACCCCCAAATACAGCGATTATCCAATGGTAAAGCTAAGAGCTCCTCAACGATAATAAGCGTACTCCAAGCTTCTCTTAACTTGCAGATTAACGCGGAGATTTGTGGGAAACCCCTATGCAAAGGAGGGTACCAAAATCATGACTCAAACAGAATTAAGCGGTAGTGCATACCTCGCAAACCTTATGAAGGAATATGGAACCACCCATGCCTTCTTCCAAGAGGTGATGATGAGGTTTACAGCCAAAGAGGCTGAGCAACTGGGGCTCAAATTCATATTGGCCCACTCGGAGGGCGCTTCAGGCTACATGGCAGACGGCTATGCCCGCGCCTCCGGCAAGCCGGGCTTTTGCCTGGCGCAGTCCATTGGAGCGGCAAATCTTGTTGGCGGAATCACCGACGCATTTCTCGCCAACTCGCCAGTCATTGCCATCACCGGTAAAAAGACTCCGGAGTTCCAATACAAAAACGCCTACCAGGAAACAAATCACAGCAAACTCTTTGACGCAGTAACAAAGTTCAACGCAGAGCTCCTGGATGCCCAGCAGCTCCCCTTCCTTATACGCCAGTCGTATCGAGAGGCAGTCACCGGCAAGCCGGGCCCCGTGCACCTGGACATCCCCGACTTTATCGGTGTCTCCACCGAGCTCAGCGCCATCAAGGAGCCGCTGGTAGCGGAGACCATCTTTGGACAGATGCCTCCTCTGCGCCCCTCCGCCGACCCGGATTTGGTTGCCAAGGCTGCCCAGTGGATGCAGGAGTCGGAGAAGCCCTTGATTGTTGCGGGCAGAGGCGTATTTATCTCGGACGCCGGAGACCAGGTGCTTGAGCTGGCTCGCCGCACGGATACCCCCGTGGTCACCACGCCCGACGGCAAGACCATCATGGACGAAACGGATCCGCTGTGGGCGGGTATCGTTGGAGCCTACGGCATGGACTCGGCTAACCAAGCCGCCATGAAGGCCGATTTGGTCATCTTCATCGGAAGCCAAACCTCTGATCAAACAACCAATAACTGGATTTCGCCCAAGCCCAAGACTCGGGTCATCCAAATAGACATCTACGCTGGAGAGCTGGGCAGGAGCTACCCCAATTCCGTGGGCTTGCTCGGCGATGCCAAGGCGGTTGCCCAGCAGCTCGTTGCAGCTGTTCCTGCTATCAGCCGCCCAGAGTGGCGCGCTAAAGTCGACGGATTTGTCAAGGATACCCTGGGCAAGCAGGCAGAGCGGATGGCAGACACCGCAACTCCCATCCGTACGGAATTCCTCTGCAAAACGGTGAGCGAGGTGCTTCCAAGCGATGCTATCCTCGTGGCAGACACCGGGTATTCCGCTGTGTGGTCGGCAACCATGATACGCATGAAGAAGACTCAGATGTACCTGAGGGCAGCCGGCTCTCTGGGCTGGAGTTACCCGGCCTCCCTGGGCGCCAAGTGCGCTATGCCAAACAGACCCGTTGTCTGCTTTAGTGGCGACGGCGCCTTCTACTACCACCTCGCAGAGATGGAAACCGCCATGCGCTACGGCATCAACACCGTAACGATTATCAACAACAACAGCATGCTCTCGCAATGCGCCCCCAGTATGAGGGTTATGTATTATGAGGACCCCGAATCCGGCATGAACCGGCTGAAATTTGGTTCGGTGAGCTTTGCAAATCTCGCCAAGGAGTTTGGCTTGTTTGCGCTCCGCGTTGAGCAGCCCGCCGACCTCGCCTCTGCCCTGGAGCAGGCCTTAAGTTCTGACGTGCCGGCTCTTATCGAAGTAATAACCGCCGATGCCAACACCAGCGTTCCCCTGGAACCACTCGAGTAACAACAAGCACTGCGTGCTTATCAAAAGCTGCAGCAACAAAAAAGGAGGAAGTATTATGCTGGGTTTCAACTTCAAGGATCAAGTAGTTTGGATAACCGCTTCGGGGTCGGGCATTGGGCTGGCAATTGCCAAGCGCTTTGCCGGCGAGGGGGCAAAACTCGTCATTTGCGACATAGATAAATTTGCTCTTAAGGATGCAAAGACGGAGCTTGAGGAACTCGGCGCGGCTGAGGTGCTCTCGGTTGAGTACGACGCCAGCGAGCTCAGCAGTATCAAGAAGGTCTTTGATACCCTGATGGAGAGGTTTGGCAGGATTGATGTTTTGGTCAACAACGCCGGTGTTGCTGGACCAACCAGTCCCATACAAGATGTTGACCCTGAAGCCTGGGATTACACCCTGGCGGTCAATCTGCGCGGGCCGTTCTATACCATCAAGCTCGTCACGCCCGTCATGAAGGAGCAGGGCGGAGGCAGGATTGTCAACATTGCGTCGCAGTCTGGCAAGGTTCCCCTAGTCAACCGCACTGCTTACTGCTCTTCTAAGATGGGCGTTATTGGCCTAACCCGCACCGTTGCTCTTGAGCTGGGCAGGTCTAACATAACGGTTAACGCGGTTTGCCCGGGCTCAGTTGCCGGCCCGCGGCTTGACTTTGTCTTTGAGGCTGTTGCCCAGGGCAAGGGCTTGCCCGTTGAGATGATTAAAGAAATACACTACGCAACCGCAGCCATCCCCGAGGCAGTTGAGAGCTCTCAAGTTGCCGACGCAGTCCTTTTCCTGGCGGACAAGAATCTCAGCAGCGCAATCACAGGCATCGACCTCAACGTCAACAACGGCTCGTCGATGTATTAAGCACATACGCCGCTGTTTTCCTGAGCGAGCGCAGCGAGCCGAGGGCCCAGGCAGTTAACTCCCTGGGCCCTTCGGCTCTGCATTGAGTCAAGGGGGATGTATAATTATGACTCCTTCTTCGCGGCAGTCCCGATACTGAGAGGCAACAACGAGCTGCTCTGCGCTGAAGGATGGAGCTCCTGGGCAACGCTTCAAAACAAGCGCATGACAGAAGGATTCACCTACTCTGATCAGTGACGTATGTGTCAGGGCAACAGGGAACGGCTCGGCTGTCTCAAAGAAAGGCTCTGCATGAAAAAACTAGTTGCAATAGTGTTAGCAGGCGTTCTTTTTTTGACTTTAGCTGCCTGTGATCCAATGCCCTACTCTTACGACCGCAACGAGCTGCAAAACAGCGTAGTTGGCATAGAGCTTATTTATTACGCCAATCCCGAGCAAAAGCGGTTTAAATC
This sequence comes from Coriobacteriia bacterium, assembly GCA_009784425.1. Classification (GTDB taxonomy): domain Bacteria; phylum Actinomycetota; class Coriobacteriia; order Coriobacteriales; family UBA8131; genus WQXH01. The sequence continues at coordinate 10,209 of WRBR01000038.1, forward strand.
CTGGGTTCCAAATCACTACTCCAAGCTTCTCCCGTTTGATTTTGCAAAGATGAGGCACATCAAAACCTTGGACAAAGAACACCACAACGACTTTATCACGCAGCTGTCTGAGGCCAGTATGCTCTATAGGTATTATTCGTTTGATTCGCCCAATGGCTTCTGCATCAGGTTGCTATATTCAAACGGGGACTTTGAGATTATTACCACTGATTATACTCACGACTCATTTCAAGGGTACGCAGGAAGATACAACAGCGAGGGCAAAGTTGTAGATTTTGCAGGGACCTTCGACTGGGGCAAATACTACACCGATCTAGTGTACGACTACTTTGAAATGCAACTGTGACTCACTGGGGACGGGGAAAGTGACACATTTGGGACAGAGGGACGGGGCTGGTGAGTCGCAGTCCTAGAGAAGGAGTGGATGATTTTGAAGATAAGTCGCCTGCTTGAAATAGTAACCATACTTCTTAATCGGGAATCAATCACCGCTCAAGAACTTGCTCGGCGCTTTGATGTTTCAACGCGAACTATTTATCGCGACATTGAAGTGCTGTCTCTTTCGGGTGTTCCTGTTCACACAAACAGGGGAAACGGCGGCGGCATATCGCTTCTGGAAGACTATACGCTCAACAAGGCGCTGCTTTCCAAAAGTGAAAGCGAAAGCCTGCTTTTAGCAATAAAGACCTTGGGCGCGATGAGTTATCCGGAAGCCGACGCGGTTATTGAGAAAATCGGTTCGATATTCAAGAGCAGCCAACCGCATGATTGGATTGAGGTCAGCTTTGAGGGTTGGAGCTGCAAAACCAATGAGCAGGACAGGTTCAGAAAAATCAGGGACGCAATAATCAGCGGCAAGGTAATCAGTTTTGATTACGTCAACAACAAGGGCAGCAGAAGCAATCGCTTAGCCCAGCCGGTGAAATTAATCTTCAACACTTCTACGTGGTATTTAATTGCCCACTGCTTAAAAAGAGACTCGTACCGCATGTTTCGCCTTTCCAGAATCAAGAATGTTCAGGTAACCGCTCAAAGTTTTACTCAGCGCGAGGTGCAAAAACATGAGGAGCAGGCAGCGCCCCATGCTCCTTTTATTGACTTTAAGCTGCGGTGCAACGAGAGGGTTTTGAACAGGCTGTATGATACTTTTGACGAAGAGTGCATCACTCAGAACAACAACAACGACAACGACAGTTATATTCTCACCGCAACAATCCCTGAAGATGAGTGGGTGTACGAGTACGTTCTCTCCCTTGGAAGCAATGCAGAGGTACTTGAGCCTGAGCATGTTCGCAAGGAAATCAAAGCCCGCGCAAAAGCCATTGCGGGAATGTATTAGTTTTCTTTTCAAATATGACATACAGCTGTCACAACGACTTGCTAAGATGATTTCACGCTGGTGGAATTGCCGTGCCCGCGCGGCCAGACTGAGGAGGTCATCAAACATGAAAGTTGAGATTACAAACCAACAACCCCAGATAGCAGTAGCTCTGAAGAAGACAGAGATAAGCATGGAGCAAATGGGAGACGCTATCACTGAAGGTCTAACAAGGCTGGCGGAGTACCTGGCGGAGCAGGGAATACAAATTGCCGGTGCACCATACCTCGCCTACATGAATTGCAACGAGGACTTCTCACAGTCTGATATCGAAATGGGAATCCCGGTGAGCGAGGCAGTGGCAGTTCAGGACGAGTATTACATGAGCCAATCATGCGAAGGCAAAGCGATAGCCACCATGTATCAAGGTGCCTACGTAGGCATCGGGGCAGCCTATGAGGCACTGATGGCTTATGCCGCAGAAAACGAGCTGGAGCTTACCGGCGTGTACTACGATTACTACATCAGCGATCCCGCAAACACGCCCGAGAGTGAACTGCTGACGCAGGTTATTTTTCCGATTAAGTAAACCATTAAAGGTGTGTTTATCGGCTGTGTTGCCAGGAGGGTCACTATGTTGAAAACCTGACAAGGGGACGTATGAGGTGTCAGGTTTTCTGCGAAAAACCTGACACCTTATACGTCCCCTTGTCAGGTCGTCCCCTTGTCAGGTTCCTAATAATGAATGACTACGCGAGTGCCGGGGCCTACCATGCTGAAGAGGGAGGCTGCGGCCCAGGGCGGCATATTCACGCAGCCGTGTGAGCCGCGGTACGTATACGCGTTGCCGCCAAAGGAGGGTTGCCAGGAGGCATCATGCAGGCCGTGACCAGCGGCGGTAAAGGGCATCCAGTAGTTACAAAACACGCTGTAGTCCGCGCCGGTCATGGTCACATTTCGCGACATTCCTATAATGGAGAAGGTGCCGGCAGGCGTGGTCCAGCCCATGTTGGGGTTGCCGGTTACCACCTCGCATTCCAAAACGCACACGCCGCCCAGGAAAAACCACAAATACTGATGAGTCAGATCAACCTCAATGTAGGTGAGCCCCCAGGCCGGGTTATGAACGCCGCTGGTGGTGTAGCCCAGCCACTCCCCATCGCTTGCAAAGTTTGAGTAACTCAGATTTCCGGGTGAGGGGGCATAGATCGTATCGCCGGTTGCCATAGATCCATCGGCAAAGTAGTAGTTCAAGGAGTCGCCGTAGGGCTGCCAGCCGGTTCTCATCGAGCCGTTGTTGGGCTCGCCGAGAAGATAAAAGGCACCGTCAATCTGCTGTCGGTCGTAAGCCATATAGATGCCCGGGCTGAGCCTCGAGTCAGGCTTGGGGTTTTGTTCAGATGCAAAGTAATACTTTTCAACACCAATGTACTGCCAACCCAAAACGGCAGCACCGGTGTAGTCAAAAAAGAGCAAGGCATCTTCAGCGGATCTATGCCAACCCGTTATCATGGCTCCCTCGTCGTTGAAGGCGTAGGTGGAGGAGCCTATATGAGTAATGGTCGAGGCGAGCCTCTTTCCGTCGTCGTCCAGGTAGTATCTGTTGCCGTTGAGCTCAATCCAATCACAGGCGAGTATTCTACCCGACTCCAGATCCCTGAAATACCAGGCACCATTCTCCCAAGACCAGCCGGTTTTCATAACGCCGCCCTCAGGGCCTCCTAGCTCGTAGATAACCCCCTTGATGTTCTGGGCGTCTTGCGCCAAAGAGATGCCCGGCATAGGGTTAAAATTAGGAAGAAGCCTTTGTTCCAGGGTAAAGTAATACCACCTACCGTTGATGAGCTGCCAGCTCAGGGCAGCTGCGTCGGTGGAGCTTGCCAAGTCGGTGGAGTTTGCCAAGTCGGTGGAGCTTGCCAAGTCGGTGGAGTTTGCAGAGACAGAAGAGAGCTGACTGCTGTCCGCGGTTTCATACCAACCCGCAATCACAGCCCCTGCGCTGCTAAAAGCGTAGGTAGCAGAACCAATCTGCGCAATGGTTGAGGTGAGTAACTTTCCGTCGGCCCCGCAGTAATACCAGTAGCCGCCCGCAAAAAGCCAGCGAGACTCAACCAGATTGCCCAGATCGTCAAAATAACACCACGAGCCCTCACTGTATTGCCAAGTACTGCTCAGTGGCAGAGTGCTGGCCTCCCCATTGCCTGGAGCCTCGTCACCAATTGCCGGCAAAGCGGGAATCATTGCCGCAGCCAGTACGCAGCACAAGAATACGATAGCCAGTCTTTGAGCAGTTAACTTCATGCACACCCCAGACTTGTTATCAAACAATTACTAACCCCTCAGGGCTATTCTACACTCCGCTAGGTATCAAGGCAATGGTTATACTATGTGCCATGACCTCAGAAGAGAAGACATACGAAGAAGACCTCGCAGAAGAGACTCAAGCCGAGATTCTTGATTTGCTCAAAGCCAAGAACTATATTGCGGCCCGAAAAAAGCTGCATTTGCTGGATGATATTGAGACGGCAGAGCTCATAACCGAGACAGAAAACAGACTGGGCATTGAGATTGCCATTGTGCTTTTACGCATGCTCAAAAAGGATCAGGCCGCAGAGGTCTTCTCGCGCTTGTCGCCGGAAGATCAAACGGGCATCATCACGCGCATAACGGATTATGAAATCAAAACCATCATCGACGAGATGGACTTTGACGACATGATCGACGTGCTCGAGGAGCTTCCAGCCAACATCGTAGACAAGATCCTGGAAAAATCCACGCCGGCAGAGCGCAAGCTGGTCAACACCTTCTTGAACTATCCGGAAGACAGCGCCGGCTCGCTGATGACGCCGTCTTACGTCACTTTGCAGCAAGAGTGGACCGTTGGCCGTGCACTTAAGCACATCAAAGCCGTGGGCATGCGCAGCGAAACCGTCTACACCTGTTACGTCAAGGACAGGGGCAGGCGCCTCCTGGGAGTGGTGTCTCTCAGAGACCTCGTAACACGAGATGCCGATGAGCTCATCTCAGAGATAATGATTGAGGACGTGGTGTTTGTGAACGTACTCGACGACCGCGAAGAGGTCTCCGAGGTATTCAAACGCTACGAATTCTTTGCCATCCCCGTAGTGGATAACGAAAAACGCCTGGTGGGAATCATCACCTTTGATGACATACTCAAGGCAATCGAAGAAGAAACCACCGAAGACATCGAGCGCATGGCCGGCGTTATCGGCACAGACGACAAAGGTTATTTTGAGACCAGCATCTTGCGCCAGGTACGAAACCGCCTCCCCTGGCTGATAATCCTCATGGCTTCTGCCATGCTCACGGGTCTGGTGATTGCCTACTACGAAATGCAGCTGGCGGCAATACCAAGCCTTATCATCTACCTACCGCTGCTCATGGGCACAGGCGGAAACGCCGGCTCGCAGTCCGCCACCCTGATTATCCGCGGCCTCGCGCTCGGAGAAGTGGCACCAAAAAACGCCCTGAAGGTGCTCTTCAGAGAACTCCGCATCTCACTGCTCACCGCACTTGCGCTCTCTGCAATAAACATGACCAAAATCCTGCTTTTAGACGGGCAACCCATAGAGATTGCGCTCACCGTTTGCTCTGCACAAATAATCATCGTAGTGATCGCAAAAAGCCTGGGAGGCATGCTCCCCCTGCTCGCAAAACGCGTGGGCATCGACCCAGCCCTCATGGCAGGCCCCTTCATCGCCTCCCTGGTAGACACCTTCACCTGCTTTGTTTACCTATCACTCTCGATAGTCATTCTCTCGCTGTTTTAATGTGGAACAGGGGGGGGACGGGGTTAGTGGAACAGGGGGGACGGGGTTAGTGTTCCAATTTGATCAAGGACAAATTGGAACACTAACCCCGTCCCCCCTGTTCCACAGATAATACCCCAAACACACTCAAATGGTTGCACGACACAGGGGTATGAGCTCACACAACAAAGCCGAGAGTAGTATTATGGAGAAGGTACAACTTTTGCCGCCAGGAAAGAAGAGGCTACAATGGATGATGATGAAAAATTTGAGGAATTCAAGAAATCGATCATCGATGAAAACGAGCAACAATACGGCGCAGAGATTCGAGAGAATTACGGTGCTGACATCGTGGAGGAAGCAAATGCACATCTAAACAGCCTGTCAAGAGAACAGTTTGACACAGGCAAGCAGCTCCGCTTTGCATTTGAAGAAACGCTGAGTGTGGCTTTTACCATCGGCGACCCAGCAGGCGAGCTAGCGCAGAAAGCCTGCGACCTTCACAAGCAGTGGCTCTGCATCTACTATCCTCATTACACCAAGGAGTACCACAAAGGTCTGGCCGAGCTCTACCTGAGCGATGAGCGCTTCAAGGAAAACTACGACAAGCTCGCCCCCGGCTGCGCCGAGTTTTTATACAAGGCAATCCACATCTACTGCGATGAAGGGTAAGCTAGAGGCAGCTCATCTTGCCCGTGTGCAATAATGCTCAAAAAAGTGGAGGAGGAACCATGCAGCTTGAACTATATTTCTATTTTGATGGCAACTGCCGCGAGGCCCTTGAGTTTTACGCGCGTGTTTTCAATTCAAGTGTAAACAATCTCATGACCTATGGCGATGCGCCGCCCAATCCAGAACACCCCGTTTCTGAAGAAGACCAGAGCAGAGTGCTTTACGCCGGCATACCGATAGGCAATATGGTGGCAATGTTTTCTGATGTGCCTTATGGCACCAAATATACGCTGGGCACCAACATCAGCCCAACGATTGGCACAGAAGACAAGCAGGAGCTCGCGCGCCTGTTCAATGAGCTCAAAGAAGGGGGAGAGGTTCAAATGGAGCTTCAAGAAACCTTCTTCAGCGAATGCTTTGGCATGGTTGTAGACAAGTTTGGCCTCATGTGGCAGTTAACGCATTACGTTCCTGACAACCAATAGCCTTTCGCTGCGCGTCAAGTCACTATTGCGTTAGAGCTTACTCCAATGTCAAATCAGGGGGAGAGAACGGCGCAAAGAGGCGGGCTAGGACGGTTAGTTGGCAACAACGAATTCAAGCGTATATTTCTCTGTTCCAGGGATGCCCTGAATGATTGAGCGCAGTATTGTTTCAGCGTTCATTTGCGCAGCTCTTAATATCTCCTCATCTTCTTCAAAAGCTCGCACTATTTCGTCTTTTGTCTGATTGGCCAGCATCATAGATTCCTCAAATGTATAGTTGCCTTGCTGATCATATACTTCAACTTCATCATTAACGCCACCGGCCAGGACTTTTACTCGAGGCACAGTTATCACGAGCCTGTCGCCATATTCTGCAATAGTGACCTCGCTGCCATCAAAGCCAAATTTAAGCACCCCACGAAGAATAACAAGCGCCTTCTTATCAAGCCACTCGAGCAGCTTTATGTCAAAAAGTTCAAAGCTGGCAGTTTGTTGATCATGAATGACCTCTGAGTAATTCACCTGGTAGGTCATAATCTCTGAAATAGGAAAAGCTCTTTCAATTTGGAGAGTGATAGATATGGTTTCTTCTTTAACAATCGCCGGCTCTGTGCCCTCATCGGACAATAAGTGATAGCCGTACGCTCCACCAGCTGCAGCTAATGCTGCGATGATGATAACTAATAAAACCACTACCTTACTGCTGACTGAGCCCCTCTTGTCCTTAACTGAACTGTCTGACATCATACCTCTCCTTTTCTGTGCACCGGAGAACTGCAAACTCCACCGCCACGCGGGTATTTGCTGAAACATTATAAGTTATGACACGCCTGTACGGAACAGCGAGCATGCTTAGTAAAGTGAGGGGGAAGACCGCCGATTTGAGGCAGCAGAAAAGTACCATTTTGGGCACATTTGAGCACCAAACTGCAGTCTTTGTGCAACGTAGGTAGTACTTTTGGTTTTCTATGACTCAGCTGATTAATTCTTCAGCGCTGACGTTTCTGTTTCGATACCGCTCTTTGCCTTGTGTTTTCGTTTTCCAGTTAAGGGCAGAGGCAGGGCACATGTGCAGGCAGCCCAGGCAGTGTTCGCATCTGTGGCCAAAAACTGGTCTCTTGTTTTCAATTGCTATATTGTCAACGGGACACATTCGCTGGCAGGTCATGCAAGCGGTACAGGCACCGGAGACTGAAAAGAAACGATCGCTCTCCTCGCCCGGAAAGGCCAGGCCGCCCAAGCGAGCAAGGATCGTAAGCGCTGAACTCCGGTTTTCTTGCCTGCACTTGATAGCTTCAACGACCTTTTGAGTACGGGCTTCAAAGCTCGCTGCGGCCTCTTCGGTGTTCTTAATTGCATAGTTGGGGAGGTAGTTTCCAATAGCCCTAACCTTGGCGCCATAGTTCAGATTAATTCCCTTGAGCTTCAAAATCCGAGCAAACTGGTTAAGAGCGCCATATTCATCCCCACCGTGTGTTGCTATGCCAAAGACATAGGCATCTCTGTGAGAAATCTCTATCTTTTCCACAAAACGTTCCACGATTCTGGGTAGCCTCCAATAATAGACAGGAAACACAAAACCAACTAGGTCATCCTCACAAACTGCTGTCTGGTTGCGCATAAAAACAACTTCTCCGCCAGCTTCTCGTGCAATTTCTTTTGCAACATACAAACTGTTACCGGTTGAGCTGAAGGTATAGATGGTTGCCATATTAATCATCCTTACGAGTTTTGATGTCGAGGAAGATCCTCCTGACGTATTCATTGAGCCTTTCTTGATCCTCAAGGCATAACTCAGGACTGTTGGCCAGAGAGAGTCCTTCGTCTAACAAGTCAATTATTCTTTTGTAGTTGCAGATTCCCTGCTGAAGCTCATCTATCTTCGCATTCAGCAGATTCCTGTAATCCTGGTAACAGGCTTCTGTGAGCTCTCGCTCAGGCATCGTCAGTATCTCCTTGATTTCTGCAAGAGAAAACTGCGCATACCTGAGCACTGCAATGTATTTCAAGGCAAGTATGTCAGCCTCATCATAGTATCGATACCCGTTTTCGCCTCTCTGAGGCGCAACGATTTCCAGCTTCTCGTAATAGCGTAGGGTATCAGCAGAAAACCCAGTATCCTGAGTTACTTCTTTTATTTTCCAGCCCATAAAGCTCCCTTCGTTGCGCGTCAAAGCACTATAACATTGGAGCATGCTCCAATGTCAAATATGCGAAGCACTCCTGCAACTCCAGTGTAAAAGGGGCTGTATAACTTTGATACTTTTAAGTGTCAAAGTTATACGGCCCCTTTGACACCTTTGATATCCTTTCTATTTTGTGGTTGAAATAGAAAAAACCTCGAAATGGCAGAAACCACTACGAGGTTTTAGCTTTAATATTATTATCCAGTGTCGGCAGTTGATGTGATATTATGATGTTGATAGATTTACGTTAGCTATGATTATTGCTTTTATAGTAATCGTTCGTGAAAACTTATACTAGGCGTGAAAGGATTTAATATTTTATGGCTAAAGCGAGAAATGAAGCACCTACAATCGAAACAAAGCGACTTGTTTTAAGGCGAAAAATATATGATGATTTACCCTATATGATGAAAATGTTTAATGACGATGAAGTAAGGGAATTTGTTGGGGGGCATCCGCCGCGTGATGAACGCTCTATTAC
>WRBR01000039.1 GCA_009784425.1 Coriobacteriia bacterium
GAAGACAACATGCTCATTCAGCAGCAGCTGGGTGCTGACATCATCATGCAGCTCGACGTGTGCGCACCCTATGAAGCAGATTTTGGCGAGGTAGAACTCGCCATGCAACGTTCGGCTGCTTGGGCAATGCGTTGCCGCCTGAGCCACCAAAACTCCAAGCAGGCCCTCTTTGCCATAGTGCAGGGAGGCATGCACACCAAGCTCAGGCTTGAGAACATCGAGCGCTTGGGGGAGATAGAGGCAGAAACCTCACCCTTTGAGGGTTACGCCCTGGGCGGCTACTCGGTGGGCGAGCCACATGAGGTCATGCTGCAAAGCCTGCTTGAGGTGAGCTGGGCTCTCCCAAAAAACAGGCCACGCTACCTCATGGGGCTCGGAAACCCCACCAGCCTACTGGCTTCAGTTAACCTTGGCGTGGATATGTTTGACTCGGTGCTTCCCACCCGCACGGCCCGCATGGGTACTGCGTTTTCAAGCGAGGGGCGGCTCAATCTCAGAAACGCTCGCTTTGCAAACGACTTTGCGCCGCTTGACCCTGAGTGCAGCTGCCCCACCTGCACGCATCACAGCCGTGCCTACCTGAGGCACCTCATTCAAAGTAAGGAAATCACCGCCTCTGTGTTGCTTTCGCTCCATAACGTGCACTACCTCTTGGAGCTCATGAGAAAGGCGCGAGTGGCTATTTTAGACGGAAATTACCAAAGCTTTTTAACCTCTTGGTACGATTCACCAGCATCTGCGGATTATTGAGCTCCAAAAGCGATATAATCTCCTACGATAAAATTCTATTCGGAGGGGCATTGTGGCAGACAAACGCTTCAAACCAAAGAAGAGACCTTCACGAGCGCGCAACCATGTAGTATTACTGGTGCTGCTTGCGCTGCTCATGGCGGGCTCGGTAATCATGTTCTACCCACCTGAGGAAAAAATCCATCAGGGACTCGATGTGCGTGGTGGCTTATCCATCGTCATGGAGGCTACTAAAACCGACGGCAGCTCGGTCACCGGTGATGATATGCAAACCGCGCGCGAGATAATTGAGCGACGCGTCAACTTGCTGGGCGCCAGCGAAACATCGGTGCAGATACAGGGCACCACTCAGTTGTTGGTGCAGATTCCCGGTCAAATCGATCAGACCCAGGCTTTGTCTACCATTGGACAAACTGGTGTGCTGGAATTTGTGAACCTGGCTGATGTTGAAGAGCAAGACATGGTGCAAGCCTACATGAACGGCTATGCCATCAGCGAACAAGAGCTCAACATCAGATTAGGCTTTGGAGATGTTCAGGCTGAGCAGATTGATGCTGAGCTGGTCAACGGACGGGCGCCTCCTGGCTTATATGTGGTGCAGAGCTTTAGCCTCGATGACACGGGCTCTCAGAGCTATACCTTCTATAGCCTCTTGACCCTTGAGCCCGGCAGCTATGAACCTATTTTCACCGGTGCTGACATCAACACGGTGCGCGTGAGCTTTGAAAGCGAGTTTGCAACAACTTATGCGGTTGACCTTGAATTGAATTCAGAGGCAACACGTGCCTTTGCAGCGGTCACCACCCAGCTTGCTCCCACGCGCGGTTTGATTGCCATTGTATTGGACGGGGTTGTTCAAAGCGCGCCGGCAGTACAAAGCGCCATCACCAATGGCCGAGTTGCCATTACCGGCAACTACACGCTCAACGATGCCAACTCACTCAAAACGGTTCTTGATTCCGGTTCGCTCCCTGTTTCACTGGGAGTTATCTCCTCACAGGTAGTGGGACCAACCCTCGGACAAGAGGCCCTTGCACAGGGTATACTGGTGGCCTTGATAGGCCTGCTCCTTGTTGCCCTCTACCTGGTTGCCTTCTACCGAGGCATTGGTCTTTTAACCTCTGCGGCCATCCTGGTATTTGCGGTACTCTTTATGGGAACCCTCGCAGTTTTAAGCCACTTTAATCTCTTTGCACTTTCACTCGCGGGAATTGCAGGTATCATCCTCGCGATTGGTATGGCGGCTGACTCCTCTATCCTTGTGCTTGAACGGTTCAAGGAAGAAATCCGCATGGGCAGGAGCGTGCGCGCTTCCTCGCGTACCGGTGTAAAACACGCCATCATCACCTCCATCGATGCCGACCTCGTAGCTCTAATATCCGCCTTGGTCATCTTCATTGCTCCACTGGGCGCGGTAAGAGGATTTGGTTTAGCACTCATTATTGGTATTGCATGCGACTTGGTAGTCATGTTGTTCTTTAAGGCACCTCTTATTCGCCTCTTGGCGCCAAGACTTATTACCAAGCACCCAGGTTTCTGGGGAGTCAAGGAGGATGAAGTGTATGCCCAACAACACGGTGAACTGGTAAGGGAGGAGGGATAATGGTCAGGCCTTTCAAAAAGGATATTAATTTCCTTAAAAATAGACGAATATTTTTCACCATCTCGCTCATTTTGGTTGTAGCTGCCATCACAGTGTTCATTATCCGCGGCCCCAACCTTGGCATTGAGTTTGTGGGCGGAACCTCAATTAACTTCACCAACACTGGTGCCATCACTACCGAGGAAATGAGAAGCGCTTTTACCGATGCAGGTTCTGATCCACCAATAGTACAAACCACCTCTTCCGGAGCGGGAGAGGGAGATTCCGGCTTTGTGGTGCGTACATCAGAAACCGACTCGGTGGCAGCCTCAGCTCTTGCAGATGAAGTTGCCCTGGCTCTTGAGCTTGAAAGCGATAGTTTTCAGGTAATGACCATTGGACCCAGCTATGGTTTGGAGATTGCAAAGAACTCGGCCATTGCCTTTCTTATTGCCATTGGCCTCATCATTGCCTTTGTGGCCATAAGGTTTGAGTACAAAATGGGTCTGGTGGCTATCTTGGGTCTTGTCCATGTCATGATTATCATCTTGGGCATCTATGCTGCTACGGGCAGAGAAATTAATCCCAACGTAGTAGCAGCCTTGCTCACCATCATGGGTTATTCACTCTATGATACGGTAGTAGTATTCCACCGAATTAAAGATAACAGTGACGCCACTAATCGTCATTCGTTTATGACGGTAGCAAACCACTCTATCAACCAGGTGCTTATGAGAAGTATCAACACCACCACCACCTCATTGGTGCCGATACTTGCCATGCTCTTCTTTGGCGGAGAAACCCTCAAGGACTTTGCCTTTGCTATGGCCTTTGGTGTGGTGCTGGGTGCCTGCACGTCACTCTTCATCTCAACACCAATCTACGCCCTCTGGAAGCAACGCGAAGCTAAGCACAAAAAACTCTACGAGAAGTATGGTGACGGCATCGGTGAATTCACCGTAGCCGACAACCTCGGAGAGTCCAGGTAAAGTAGCCGAGGCCGGGAAACCTATCAGGTTTCCCGGCCTCGTCCCTTATGGAACAAATAGTCCTCTATACCCAGTTATGCAACCCTCTGCTGAACCAAGCCCCTCCTGTAAGTTGTATGCAACAAGCATACCGCCGCAAAACAGTGGCTGGTATGATAGGCATGCGTGCTAAATTGACAGCACTAGTACAAGTGAAGGGAGTTTTAGAAAATGGGACTCTTCAAGTCGGCTTGGATGAGCACGAACAAAGAAAAGGCGCTGGCCTCTGTTGCAAAATTAACCGAGGTGGAGAAACTGGCGAGAGTTGCCGATGAGGCACACTACGATGAGGTCCGCGTTGAGGCTGCAAAAAAACTTTCATGCTCAGCACACGGGTTCCAAGGCCTTATGAATTTTGTTCGGAACGCAGAGCGAGCCAGCATCTTAATTCCAATTGTCGAATTCCTGGTATTGCGTGATGACAAGAATCAACTACGCATGGTAGCTACAGAGGCTCCTTATGCGGAGGTAAGCGTACTCGCGCTAGAGAAGTTATCGGAGTTACACGGTGCAGAGAGATGGCTGGTGCCTATTGCAGAATATTCAAAATCTGCGGAAACAAGCGTGCTTGCGGTAGAGAAACTGTCCGAGCTGCAAGACACACACGAGTGGTCATCTTATGGTATTACGAAAATGGACAAACAGGGGTGGCTTGCGCATATTGCGGCGCAAGCATGGTTAGAAATAACTCGGTGTACAGCAATAATGCATTTAGAAAGCATTGACGTGCTTGAAAAGCTTTCGAAAAAGCTTGGTGATAAGTTACTGACACCTACGCCCATAAAGATGCAGGCAACAAAGGACCACATAGTGATTCTTATCAATACTACGACTTTTTCAGATACCCAGACGGACGTACGGAACCAGATACAAGGGGGCGGAAAACCCACACTGATTATTACCCCAATACTATTTCCAATGACTGCCACGTAAACCCTCACAGCGACAATCCAAGAGGCAACCATACCGATAATAATAGGAAAGATGAAATCCTCCGTCGGTTTCCTGCTTTTGCTGAGGATTCCACACAGTGACGACCACCACTTTTATGATAGTTCCGTCACTGGCCTGCCAGGCAAAGTGTAAGTATTGTTTTGGGCCAAATGATGGCAAGGTGATGGATGAGCAAACCGCTCAGGAAGCTATCAGCTTCATCGAGCGCATTGCTGCTGAAACCCAGGCTAGGAAGATATCCATCATCTTTCATGGGGGTGAGCCCTTGCTTGCACCTGTTGGGGTATGGAAGATGCTTTTGGGTGAAATTAACACTGTGCTGGCAGACTATTCCGTTCAGTTGGATTTACAGTCAAACCTTTGGAAACTGAGTGATGAGTGCTGACGACATAAATGGCGAACCAGGGCAATGCGTTGAACGTCTAGCTGAGAGCCTGGGTATTGGTCGCATCAGATTTCGCCCTCTGTTGCCCATAGGTCGAGCCTCAGATTTGGATGAGCCCGTCATGTGCGAAGGCCTGATGCAGCACATCGCAGCAGAAGACATGTTGAAAATAAGAATGCAGCCACTCTCTACCTGTGGCATAGGGCAAAACCTATTCGTTAAGCCGGATGGCAAAGCCTACCCCTGCTACGCATGGTGCGAAGATCATACCTTCATTGGTGACGCGTTCTTCGAGGGTCTGGATGCTGTGATGGGTTCTGATGCCTACCGTAAATTGATGGATTGCTCTGTGGATACGATTTCAAAATGTCGCAACTGCGGATACCGCTATCTGTGCGGAGGAGCCTGCCGCGCCTGGGGGAACCGGAAGTCACTCAATCTAAATGCCGCTCCACCTCAATGCGACCATTTAAGAGAGCGCGCGCAAAACCTTGTTGCAGCCGCACGCGAGTACCTGCGGTAACTCATGGGGACGGGGAGGATGACTCACCTTATACGCCCCCCTGTCAGGTGCAATAAAAGATGAATTAAAGATTTAGAAGGCAAGTTTTGCTACAAATTTACGGTTGTGAACGATATATGGACTTTTTATTAGTCAATAGAGGTAAATTATTCAAAAAAATTAGCCAATTGGGTAGTTTTTAGCCACTAATAGCCAAAATAATCGTTCACAACCGAAAATTTGTAGCAAAACTTGTACCTAAAATCTTGAATGGTACAGGAGGGACGGGGCTTGGTGTTGCGGGACAAGGCGGCGGGGCTGGAGTTCCCCTGTCAGGTTGAGTCACTCTGCGTTCCAGGTTACGAGGAGGTCTTCGCTGTAGGCGAGGGCTGAGGGTTGGTAGACTACGGCGGTGGGTAGGGGCGAGTGTACTTCGATGCCGGCTGCGAGTTCTTCTTCGGTGGGGTGGTGTGGGGGCACTGCAAAGAAGAGTCTGCCGCTGAAGCGCCCCTTTGAGGGCAGCTCGTAGTCTGAGAAATTTGAGGTGAGGGTGATGCCCTCGGCGTCTGACCCTACAAAGGTGTCAAGACGGGTGCCGTTTGAGACCTGAAGCATCCATTGGGTGGAATACAGTGTGATGTCGGTGGCCCTGTTGTTGAGGAACTCAACTTCTACGATATAAATCTGCCAGCCGTTGGCAGCGAGGGGGCCAGGTGAAACCGATTTGACGGTTACTTCAAGGCCGCTGTTGTCGATGGAGGTGCCCAGGGAAAGGTCTTTCAGCGAGCTATTTTGAGCGCCGCCTATAACTTGGGGCAGGTCAGGTTGTGTGGGTCCTGTGGGCGTGGTGTTTTCGTTGGGCAGGCTGGTGTTGACAATCCAGACAACAAAAATCGCAACCACAATGACCACCAGAAGCCAAAACCAGAGGCGTGCAAAGAAAGGCCTGAGCGAGCGACCGCAGAAGGGGCAGTTGTCAACATTGCTCACCACTCTGCTGCCACAGCGGGTACAGTGAATTACGCCGCGCTTTAATGCAGGCGAGATAGGTTTCTGGTTGCTTCGTCTCTGGGGTCTTGGTCGACCGTCGAATTTGGTGCCGGCATCCGAGAAACGCCAATTATTACCTTGGCCGAGCCTTGGTCTTCTGGCCAAATCCTGCTCCTCATATGCAGATGCTACAAAACGATAATTTGAGTGTATTCTACCGCATACCGCAGCCTATCAGCGTACGCCGAGAGAATTGCAGCAAAAATAGTATCCTTTAGTTACAATATAGTTTTCACCTTTCTTTGTAAAACCAACCGTAAAGGATCACGCTCGTGCGCTGGACAACAAAGCCCTTCTCTGCTGCTTTGGCAGCCCACCTGAGCAAGGAACTGGGGCTCTACCGCATAGTTGCCGCAGTTCTCACCCAGCGTGGGGTGACAGACGTGGAGAGCGCACGGCGTTTTATCAACCCCTCCCTTGAAACAGAATGGAGTGATCCGGAGTCAATAATGGGCATGCGCGAGGTGGCTGATGGCGTAGAGAGGGCTCTTCGTGCCAACAAGCGCATTGTTGTTTTTGGGGACTACGATGTGGACGGAATTACCGCTTCTGCCATTATGTTCAACACGCTGGAGGCACTTGGCTCAAAGCCTCAGGTAGTGCTGCCTCTTAGAGAAGGGGAGGGCTACGGGCTCTCAGAGCCGGCCATCGAGAGAATCTGCGCCTTGAATCCTGAGGTTTTGATCACGGTTGATTGCGGCATAGCCGCCGCAGAGGAGATAAAGCTCTTGCTGGAGAAGGGCATAGAGGTCTTTGTGACTGACCACCACGAGGTGCCCGGTGCGTCTCCTCTGACCGTTCCTGCTGCTGACCCAAAGCGCACTCCGCACAGCCCCGCAGCCATGCTCTCAGGAGCCGGTGTGGCGCTAAAGCTGGCAGACTTACTCGGTAGACGCTTTGGTAAGCCTGACTTATGGAAGACCCAGCTTGATCTGGCGGCACTGGGCACCATTGCCGACAGCATGCCACTCGGCGGCGAGAACAGAGCCTTGGTGTCAGCAGGTGTCAAGGCCCTCAACGCGCATCCGCGCCCCGGCTTGATTGCGGTTCAAGAGGTATCGGGCAGAACAACCACTGAGTTAAGCTCTGAAGACCTCTCCTACGGCTTGATTCCCCGTCTCAATGCAGCTGGACGGGTGAGTGACGCACTGATCGCCTTTGACCTGCTTTGCGCCCAGGAGCATAACAAAACGCACTCTTTAGCCAAGAAGCTCGAAGAGCTCAACAGCGAGAGAAAAGCACTTGAGTCTGGGCTCATGGCAAAGGCTGTTAAGCAAATTGAGCCTTTTAAGCAGGGCAGTAAATCCCTGGTGGTGGGCGGTGAACAATGGCACGAAGGGGTGCGCGGGATAGTAGCCAGCCGCCTGGTTCATCAATATGGGGTTCCTGCCATAGTGCTCTCCTTTGAAGACGACCTAGCCATTGGCTCGGGTAGATCCGTGGGCAACATCAACTTGTATGCGGCCTTGCAAGAGGCTTCTGACCTCCTGGTTAAATTTGGCGGGCACGAAGCTGCCGTTGGGGTCACTATCAACCAGAAAAACCTCAAGGAGTTTTCAAGGCGCCTTGAGGCATTTATGCAAAGGCAGGCGCCGGAGCAATTTACTACTACAGAGGAAATTGACTGTGAAATCAGCTTTGAGCATCTGAGCCTAGAGGCCGTTTCAGAGTTAAGCATGCTGGAGCCCTATGGTCGAGAGAATCCGGAGCCGCGTTTCTTAACCACAGGGCTGTTGATTAAAGAGGCGCGCTTTGTGGGGGCAGGGGAGCGTCACCTCTCGTTTACCCTAACGGACGGCACGCGGGAGCTTCCTGCCATTTGGTTTAGCGCTCCTTATCGCAGTCTAGAGGATCTGCCGGCAATCGCGGATGCCGTCTATCACGCGCGTATCGATGAGTGGCGAGGCAAACGCAAATTAAAGCTCTATATTCAGGACATCCTCACTGAGCCAACTGAGGCAGTTTTAGATAATGAAACCGAGAAAGACCTTGGAGAGCTCCTACTTTTTGGCACCAGGGACAAATTAAACTCCTACATCGCTCACGGTGTGAGCGGCCGCAAGGTGGAGCTGCGAAAATCTCAGCTTAAGTGCCTTGAGACCCTTGACCGGCAACAATCCACCCTGGCAATTATGGCAACCGGCAGGGGTAAGTCCTTGATTTTTCACACTCACGCTGCCTCATTGGCGTTGAGGAAGTCTAAGCCAAGCCTGTTCATTTACCCGCTGCGCTCTCTCATCAGCGACCAGGAGTACTTTTTGGCGAGGAACCTGGGATCACTCGGGCTGTCTTGCGCGAGCCTCACCGGGTCAACTCCCAGGCTAGAGCGAGATCGAATTTATCAGGACGTTAAAGACGGTGCGCTCAACATTGTTTTAACCACCCCAGAATATGTCCTGGCAAATGCCGGCAAGACCAACTTCTGGTCTGAGTTTGAGTTTACCGTGATTGACGAGGCTCACCACATAGCCACTTCAGGAAGGGACTTCAGGCCTGATTACACCCGTTTGGAACAACTGAGGACACTGATGCCCAGAGCAGTTTTCTTGGGGCTCTCGGCTACCTCTGATAAACCCACAACCGATGCCATAGTCAAGAGCCTGGCTATTGAACAAATCATTGTTGATACCAGCAAGCGACCAAATCTCCTGCTTGACGATAAGAGGGACGTAACGAAGCGAGATGATGAACTCGCACAAATTATTGCCGCAAGTTCACGTGCGCTTGTGTATGTCAACTCACGGACCGGCTCTATTGATTTATGCCGAGCGCTGCGAAGGGAGCTGCCCGAGAAGGCCCCTCGCATCGCCTTTTATAACGCTGCCCTCGAGGTAGACGACCGTCTTAAAGTAGAGGAAGCCTTCAGATCAGGCGCGTTGGATTGCCTCGTGGCCACCTCAGCCTTTGGCGAAGGGGTTAATATCCCTGATGTGCGCGATGTAGTGCTCTATGACCTACCCTACAGTCTCATCGACTTTAACCAGATGTCAGGGCGCGCCGGGCGTGACGGAAAAGAAGCTCATATCCATATTCTCATGCAGCGCAGTGAGTCGAACGAACTCCTGCTGCACCTTCAAGCAAAAGCAGACAGTCTGCAAGGCTCAGTTGAGGAAAGAGCGGCGCTTGACGAGCAGCGAGCCAGTATAAGAGAACTGCAATTCTTTGCTGATTGGCTCTTTGCAGCAAGCCCGTTTGAGCTATTATCTATAATTCAAAAACCATTGACGCCCCTAAAGGCATCAGAGGAGTAAGGAAACACGTGCAGGAACCAGGCGACACAACAAAAGCCGATCATGCAAACAGAGAGCAAAACCCAGTCTCTGCAAGCTCTGCTGCGCCTAAAACGGAGTCCGAACCCCTGAGGATTTCAATCCTGCCTGAAGACACCATTGCCAGTGAGGATTTTTCATTGGTTATTGAGAAGATCTCTTCCTACATGAAGCAGTCCGAAATTGTGCAGGTGGAGCACGCCTATCAATACGCCTGTGACGCACATGTGGGGCAGCTCCGCAAAACCGGAGAGGCCTTCATCACCCACCCGGTGCAGGTGTCGCTCATCCTCGCAGAGCTGCGCATGGATGTTGACACCCTCACTGCCGCTATTTTGCACGACACCGTTGAGGATTCGTCCCGCTCACTCGAAGAAATAGAGGCCGAGTTCTCCACTGCCGTGATGGTGCTGGTTGACGGCGTCACTAAGATTACTCGCATAGAGGTGGAAACCCTGGGCGAGCAGCAGGCAAGAAACCTTCGCAAGATGCTCGTTGCCATGAGCCGTGACATTCGCGTTATCGTGATAAAACTGGCTGACCGGCTCCACAATATGCGCACCCTGCAGGCGCTGAGAGAGGATAGGCGCATCTTCAAGGCACGCGAAACTATGGAGATTTACGCCCCTCTGGCTCATCGTCTGGGCATCAGCTCCATAAAGTGGGAGCTGGAAGATCTATCGTTTTACTACCTGGATCCGCTCAGGTTCAGCCAGATACAACGCATGGTATCCGACTCTCGTGACGCACGCGAAAGCTACCTCCACGAAACTATTGAACTGCTTGAAGGGGAGCTCAAGAAGGAGAATGTCACCGCGCGCATCACCGGACGCCCCAAGCACCTCTACTCCATTTATCAGAAGATGGCCGAGAAGGGCAAGGACTTCTCAGAGATCTACGACCTCATAGCCCTCAGGGTGATTGTGGACACCGTTGCCGAGTGTTATACCGTGCTGGGTGCCGTGCACACGCTTTGGAGCCCTATGCCCGGGCGCTTTAAAGACTACATTGCCATGCCCAAGTTCAATATGTACCAGAGCCTGCATACCACCGTTATCGGTACGGCTGCCAGGCCCCTGGAGATACAAATACGCACCAAAGACATGCATAATACAAGCGAATACGGCGTGGCGGCTCATTGGCGTTATAAGGACAACCCCAAGGAGCGTTCTGACGCCATCTCTGATGAGCAGTTGATGTGGCTCCACCAGATGCTCGACTGGGCTGACGAGACCACCGATCCCAGCGAATTTCTCGACGCCCTCAGGCTCGATCTTAATTACACGGAGGTTTTTGTTTTTTCTCCCAAGGGCGAGGTGATTAACCTCCGCACCGGCTCCACTCCCATCGACTTTGCCTATGCCATCCACACCGAGGTGGGAAACCAATGCATTGGCGCCAAGGTCAATGCCTCTATTGTGCCACTCAGTTACGAATTGCAAACCGGTGACAGGGTAGAGATACTTACGCAGAAGGGTTCTGCACCTTCGCGTGACTGGCTTTCGATAGTTAAAACACCTTCGGCGCGCCAGAAAATCCGCAGCTATTTTTCAAAGGCGAGCCGCTCTGATGACATACTCCGCGGACGCGAGCTCCTGGCCAAAGAAATGCGCAAGCACGGGCTGGGTGTGTCGTCGCTTCGCTCAACCAAGACCCTCGCAAAGGTACGCGATGAGCTGGGAATAAGCGACAACGATGAACTGATGGCTCAAATAGGCTCAGGAAAAATCAGCCAGCGCATGGTGGCCAACAAACTACTGAAAATATTGGTAAAAACCGAGCCGGATAGCCTGCCTAATGTGCCGGATATAGCCGGTTTGGATAAAACCACCCATGCCGCGATATCGCTCGACAAAAAGCTTGAGAAAAGGACGCAAAGCGGCGTGTTGGTCAAGGGTCTGGAAGACGTTTTGGTGCGTTTGGCCCAGTGCTGCAACCCGGTGCCGGGAGACGGCATCATCGGCTTTGTGACCCGAGGCAGGGGAGTGAGCGTGCATCGTGTTGACTGCCCTAACGCAGACACCCTGAGAAAGACCCCCGAGCGCATGATAGAGGTCAGCTGGCAACAGTCAGCAAAACAGGAGAACACCTTTAACGTTGAGATCATCATTGAGGCTATCGACCGCCTGCGCCTTCTGCAAGACGTGACCGTGGCCCTGGTCAACAACGGGGTCAATATACTCGGGTCTACCACGGTGGTGCACAGTGACGGCATTGTGGACATGCGCTTTCTCTTTGAGCTTGGCTCAACACAACAAATCCGTCAGATTCTTGACGACCTGCAGGGCGTTGATGGAGTCATCGACGCCAAGCGCACCTTGCCCGGCCAGGTTGTAAAGAAGAATAAGGAGAGAAACAAGTAATGAATATTGAGACCATCGCGGTGAAGATCAATGGCAATCCTTACTTTACCGCTAACTGCTTTATCGTTTCAAAGTTACCTGAGAGTGATTCTGTTGTTGTGATAGATCCCGGCGACGAGCCAAAACTCATCCTGCAGCACATTGGCAGCCGCAAGGTGCTTGCCATCATCTGCACGCATGGTCACAGCGACCACCTAGGTGGCGCGAGTTTTATTGCTGAAGCTACCGGAGCAGAGATTTATATGCACGAGTTGGACGTGCCTTGGGCAAGGGAGCTTTACGAGGAGGTAAGCAGGTATCTGCAAGGGCGTATCAGTGCAGAAGTGCCTCCGGCGCCCAAGATAAGCCATTACCTTACTGAGGGTCAAGTTTTGGAGTTTGACGGACTTGCATTGACTGTGTTACACACCCCCGGACACTCTGCGGGCTCTGTTTGCCTTTACCATGAGGACGAGGCCGTATTGTTTAGCGGGGACACACTTTTCTATTCCACCTGCGGAAGAACCGACCTTCCCTTTGGGGACCCAAAAAGCATGCATGATACTCTGGCGCGCCTCGCCACCCTGCCGCCGGATACCACGGTATATCCGGGACACGAGTCTCCCACGACCATCGGTGACGAGATTGGCCGGGGCTTGAGCGAATACTGAAGAAGGAATACCTGATGTTTATAGCAGTAGTACAGTTTAATCCCAAGGTTGGTGCGCTCACCGAGAACTGCGAGCGTGCTCTTGAGATCATAGATGAGCTGGCGCAGAATACCTATCCTCCTGATTTGGTTATCTTTCCTGCCTTTGCGCTTTCGGGAGCGGAACTTGGAGGGCTGGTGACCCACAATGCCTTTGCTGCAGAAGCTCTGGATGTGGCGCAGAACTTTATGCAGAAGGCCTCGCTACCTACTTTGATAGGCACGGTGTTGCCGCGGCCTGCTATGGCAAATACCCGCTTTGTGTGCGAGGAGGAGATACTCTTTGCTATGGGAGGCAAAGGCACGGCGCTCGGCTTCATTGACATGAACAGCAACGCAGAGATGCAGGAGTACATTGAGAGCATCCAGATCAAGCTCAGCGGCTTGTCTATCACTATAGTGCTCGATGACTTTATCGACCCCGATGTGCACTATCACGACTCCGACGTTATCATCTCTATGATCGCACGTCCTTATCAAGAGACCAACGGTTTGCTCACCGCCTCAAGTCAGATAGACAGCCTGCGAGCAGACGCACTCGCAAATGACGTTTGGATTGTGGTTGCCAGCCTCTGCGGGGGAGAGGACGCATATGTTTATGAGGGAGCCAGCCTGGTACTTGCGCCCAACGGTTCGGTAGTGGACTCTGCGCCTCCCTTTGAGGAGGCGGTCTTTACCGCAAACCTCAGCAAGCAGCGCGAGGCCTCTCAAATTGCAGCGCCCGTAGGCGAACTCGTTGCTGAACAGAAAGAGGAAAGCCCTCCTGAAGAGGCGCTCACGCCCTTTAGTGCCCGCAAATACGACAAGAAACGTATCCGCCCGCTTTTGCCTTATGAGGCAATCTGGCAAGCGGTAAAGGTGGGACTCCGCGATTATGTGCGTAAAAACGGTTTTGAAGAGGTGGTACTGGGGTTATCCGGCGGCATTGACTCAGCCGTGGTGGCCGCTTTGGCTGCTGATGCTTTGGGCCCCGAGAACGTGCATGCCGTGCTCATGCCCTCGCCCTTCTCGTCGGCAGGCTCTCTGGACGACTCTCAGGCTCTTGCAGTTAACCTGGGCATCAATACCTTGGTGTTTCCCATCACTGAGCTCTATGAGAGCTTTACAGAGCAGGCCGATAAGTATCTGGGTGCCCTTGACTCTGACGTGGCCCTGCAAAACCTCCAGCCGCGCCTGCGGATGAATATTCTCATGTACCTGTCAAACGCCCATAACTGGCTACTTTTGAATACCAGCAACAAGTCAGAGATTGCCATTGGTTACTCCACTTTATATGGAGACACCGCTGGTGCGCTCGCACCTCTGGGCTCAATTTATAAGACCGATGTGTACGGTCTTGCCGGGTGGTATAACACCCGGGCACCAAAAATACCTCAGGTTATACTAGAAAAGGAACCCTCTGCCGAGCTCTTCTTGGGGCAAACTGACAGAGACGCCCTGCCTGCCTACGACACCTTGGATCAGATTTTACGCCTGCATATTGAAGAGAACCTTGGCGTTGACGAGATACTGGAGTTTGCCAGCAGTTATCCCATTAAAACCGAGTTAGACACAGAGACCATTCTGGATGTTCTGGGCAGAGTACGCAAAGCGGAGTTCAAACGGCGCCAGGAGCCCTTCTCGTTTCAGTTTGACAGTATCAATCTCACTGACCATAGGGCCTGGCCTATCACCAACGGATTTGCAGACCACAGCAGGGACATCATTGCCCCTGCTGAAATCATCAATTACTTGAGCCTTATCTACCGTGAAACCAGCCGAGGTGGTTTCAACTTCCTGGACAACTAGCAGCGCAGGATTTGGTATGGAACTTCGTTCTCCTCGTTTTAAGCAGATAGCATCAACAGGCATCATTTTACTGGCCGCCATTATCTGGGGCCTGTGCTTTGTGGCGCAACGTTCTGCCATGCAACACATAGGCCCCTTTTTATTCAACGGCATTCGCGGTTTTTTGGCCGCCTTTGCCCTCTTGCTGATAGTGGCGCTCGTTTGGTACATCACTCTCAAACGCAAGGCGCCTACACGAGCCTCTGCGCCACCGGTGAGCATGAAGTATCTCATTGGGGCAGGCTTGTTCTGTGGAGTAATACTCTTCTTTGCCTCTAACCTGCAGCAGATAGGCATGGTCACCGTCACCGCATCCAAGGCTGCCTTCATCACTGCTCTCTACATTGTGTTAGTGCCTGTTTTGGGCCTCTTTCTCAAGCAGAGAACCAATTGGAATACCTGGGTAAGCGTAGGGGTAGCAGTAGTGGGGCTCTACCTGCTTTGTGTGAGCTCTGGTTTTGCGCTGGAGACGGGTGATGCCGTTCTCATTGGCTGCGCGCTTTTTTGGGCCTTTCATATTCTGGCTATTGGACACTACGCTCCTCGCTTAACACTGCTGCAACTTTTTGGTATGTGCGTGATACAGTTTGTGTTTTCTGGCGCTCTCTCTTTGGTGTGCGCGCCTTTATTTGATGGCTTCTTTGTTGCGGTGCCCCTCACATTAGGTGCTGTAATGAATGCCGCCCCTGAGCTCTTATATGCCGGTATACTTTCCACTGGAGTTGCCTTTACCTTGGTTGCCATAGCCCAGCGACATGCCAAGCCAACTCCAGCTGCCATTGTCATGAGCACCGAAAGTGTCTTTGGATTGCTCGGCGGCGTGCTCATACTCAGCGAGGTCCTCACTGCACGAGAGGGGATAGGCTGTCTCCTTATGTTTGCCGCAGTCATCCTCACGCAGTTGAAGCCCCAAGAACCCAGTGAGCTCTCTTGGAAGAGTCAATAGAGTCAAGTAAGGAGATAGGTATGTTACAGATCAGTGAAGAAGACATCAAGATTCCCGCAGACGTGCTGCCTGAGGCGCATCAGCTTTACAGAGAGAATTATCTTGCGGCAACCCAAAATACCGGCAGGCTGATGCTCTTTGCCTGCGACCAAAAGTTTGAGCACCTAAACGATGACTTTTTTGGCAAGGGCATAGACCCGGCTGATAACAACCCGGAGCACCTCTTTAAGATAGCTTCCCAGGGCGCCATTGGTGTCATGGCTGCCCAGCGCGGCCTTATCTCTCAGTACGCCACGGACTATCCGGGAATCAACTACCTGGTAAAGATGAACTCTAAGACCCATTTGATTAAGCTTGAGCAGGATGATCCCTACTCGCCGCAGCTCTGCACGCTGGACTCAGTCTTGGACATGCGCGAGGCCGGCGTTAACATCGTGGGCGTGGGGTATACGGTTTACTTGGGATCCGAATATGAGTCAACCATGTTGGCTGAAGCTGGGGAGCTGATTGCTGCGGCTCATGCCCAGGGACTTATTGTGGTGCTTTGGGTGTATCCACGCGGCAAGGCGGTTTCAAACGAGAAGGATGCCCATCTCATTGCTGGAGCCGCCGGAGTTGCCTTATGCCTAGGCGCGGATTTTGTTAAGGTCAATCCACCGGCTGCTACGGATAGTGCGAGCTCTGCCCAATTGCTGAAACAAGCCTCAGAGGCAGCCGGGCGCTGTGGCCTGGTATGCGCAGGCGGTGCAACCGTTGATGCCCATGCTTTTCTCACTCAGCTCTATGAGCAGATTCACGTTGGCGGTGCCCGAGGAAATGCCACCGGACGCAACATCCATCAGCGCTCCCTAAACGAGGCGGTGCGCCTCACCAAGGCCATCAGTGCTATTACCCTTGCTGATTTTGATCCCGACGAGGCCTTGGATGTATTTGAGGGCAAGGAAAACTTCAGTTTGCCTGATCCCTTTATGGACTTCTAAGCTACAGCTCGGTGACCTTCTGGATGTTGTAACACATTGACGTATAAAGTGTCACTTTGAATGTGACACCTTATACGTCAATGTGTCAGATAATGATAAGGAGCAATACCATGCGAAAGATGCCGATAAAGATTATCACCCTGGGGGTGGTTGTAGCGTTGGCCTTCACCATGATTGTGGCGCTTGGCGCCTGCGGTGATGGAGACACTGATGATACGGGTGCTACCGATACTACCGAAAGTACTGATACCAGCTCCTCCGGAGACACAACAGTTATCAACGAGAGCGCGGTTCCCGGTCAGGTCAAGCTGAACTTTTCTGAGCTGGAGTCAAGTTGGAGTGAGTTTGTTGAGGGTTACTCCAGGTGGACCGACATCAGATATGAGAGTGTAGTAGAACACTTTGGAACAGAGGGAGTCAAGGTAGAAAGCGCGGGCACCAGAATTGCTGAGTATCACTGGTTTGCCAGTGACAGCGGTGCTCTGATCATTACCTTTGACGAGGCGTCCGGAAGGTACCTCGAGTCAAAAACTGATGCAAGCGCAAAACCCTAAGCACAGCAGGCAGAGCACCCTCTTGCTTTAGAACTGTGAGGGATGCCTTTGAAAGAAGTCAAAGCGCGGCGGCAATTCCCGTAGGGGATGGCCGCCGTTTTTTATGCAGGTGGGGGAGAAAAAGAACTCATTTCCCTTGTTTATGTGTTCCCAAGAGAAATACTCCTCCAGGGATACCGTAAAGTTCAGGTGCTTATATATGAGCTCACAACCTCTGGGGACCATAGGGTGCATCAAAACCATGCCAATGCGCAGGAGGTAGAAAGCCGAGGCAAGTACAGCCTTACGGGCTTCTGAAGCGTCTCCGGCATCTCTGATGGCATCAGACCAATACTTGTTGGCACGGCGGATGAACTCAGAGGCAAGGTCAAAGGCTGTATGCAACTCACATCGGTACATTGCCCATTCGTAGGCCTCGTAGGTCTTTTTAGCGTCATCAAGGAGGTGTACAGGTATGTCTGCCAGTGGTAGCATGCCGTTGAAATTGTTCTGCGCCTCGTAAAAGCAGGAGCGTGCCAGGCGATTGAAGATGTTGGTGAGGAGAACACTCTCCTTGAGCGCGGGGTCAGGAGATTTTTCGTCAGCTGTGGGGTCAAGCACCTTAGGCCTAAAACTCACCGGCTTCTTTGAAAGCCCCAGGGCAATGAAGTGTGCCCTTAGTTGCTCTGACGTGTAATACTGCAAAAGATCGTCGGCCATAGGAGGTTTGATATCAGCAGAAGAGGATGCCTTCTTATCCAGAAAGAGCAGGTGGTAGTTGGCTACCAATTTTGACTGCTGTAGCTGGCCATTCTCTGGCAGGGCTACGGGCTTTGTGGAAGGACTTGCGTTAAGTACCGACCAGAGGGCAGTCTGGGCAACGCCGTAGAAGAAGATATTGTCCTGACCGATGAACTGATAGACGGTAGCATCCTTGTCGCACCAGAAATCCTGCCAGCTGCCCTTGTTGACACCTTGAGCGTTTGGATTATGCGTTTCAATTTGCGTGCCGTTGCACTCGAGCCAGGTGCGGCTGAAACTGATAGGTGCCCATAGTGACTCAGGCCAACACCACACCGTGAGCCCCTCAATGCCGTTTATCGCCGGCGCAGGTACTCCCCACTGAGCGTTTCCGGTGATGCGGAAGGGTACCAGGGTCTTGCCGGTGCGCAGGCGTATGGAACGAGCGCCCAGCAGCTCGCGCGCCGTATCTCTCTCGTCGATATCGGCAAACTCCAGCTCAAAGGAGCTCTTGCCCTTCTCGGTTGGCCGATACTGATGTGAAGGCAATTCAGCGGCAATCAGTTGGTATTCTTCAAGATGCTCCTGTTTAACATAGATGATGGGGGCAGCAAGAAATTCATCGATGGTATCGGTGACAACTTGTCGGGTCACGCCGTCTTTGCGTAAGAAGGCTACGTAGTCCTTGAGCAAATCAGTGAGCTCGGGAAGGCTGAAGTACCAGTTATTCACTTCGCGTAGCTCCGGCCTGGTCTCGGTGATGGTGCTTATGGGGTTAATGAGGTCTTCAGGGCGGTACTGATGGCCAAGATCGCACTCGTCAGCATAGGCACGTTGGCTTTTACAGCCCTGCACCGGGCAGTAACCCTCAACCTGGCGGCCGTTTAAGAAGAGCTCTGCCCTGGTGTCATAGAACTGTGCGGTGGAGTCAAGCTTAAGCCAACCGTTTGCGTGGAGTTTTTCAATGACCTCCTTGGTAACCAGCTCATGGGTGGCTTTACTGAGGCCCAGGCTCGAGCCCTCGTAGATGTCAAGCGAGATGTCGTAGGCGCCAAGCGTGGCGCTTTGGCTTTCATGGTTGTTGGTGACGTACTCAAGAACGCTGCCTTCAAAACCCTCATCTTCTCTGAGCTTGCGATAGCCTTCGTCAATAGAGGAGCCGTAGCAATCGGTGCCACTGACAAAGAGTACTTTGCTTTGACCGATGCGGTTGCGCAAAAAGCGAGCATAACAATCAGCGGGTATAAAAACACCGCCAATGTGGC
>WRBR01000040.1 GCA_009784425.1 Coriobacteriia bacterium
GCCAATCCCTGTTTGGTATTGCCGTTGGGCCGCCGGAGATGTATGAATTCCTTCACAGGAACAAAGACGTGCACTGCATGCCGCTGCCGTTTGTCAATAATCCAATCAACATTGCAAAGAACGACAACGCCGTTGCTCTCAACACTGCTCTCTATATAGACCTTCAGGGGCAGGTCGCTTCTGACAGCATGCCGCGCAGGCAGTATTCGGGCATAGGTGGCCAATTCGACTTTACCTATGGAGCCCAGCTGTCCAAGAACGGCAAATCCATCATTACTTGTAATTCTGATTACACCAACAGTAAAGGTGAGCGCGGCTCACGAATCGTCACAGAGCTGCCACAGGGAACACCGGTAGCCATACCAAGACATACCATCAACTACGTGGTTACGGAATTTGGGTGCATTAACTTGAAGACCCTCACCATGAAGGACAGAGCGCGCGCCATGATATCTCTTGCTCATCCAGATTACCGGGATCAGCTTACTCAAGAGGCAAAGGATTTTGGTTATATCTAGGCTCACACACCCAAATATTCAGGTTATAAGGAGGAACATTTATGAGTATTCAATTCACAGACAAGCAGCTTGAGGTTCAGCAAAAGGTCAGGGAGTTTGCAGAGCGCGAGGTTGCCCCCCTGGTAGAAGAGATGGACAGAGACCAGTCTTCGTCGATACCTCTCGTGAAGAAAATGGCTGCTGTGGGTTTTGTAGGCGGATTTCTGCCGGTTGAAGATGGTGGGCGCGGCGAGGATTTTGTCAGCTATTGCATAAGGGTGCAAGAGCTTGCCAAGGTATGCCCAGCAATTGCGTGTGCTCTGGCTATTCAAAACTCGGCTCCCATCTTCTTCTTGCACACCGAGAATAAGGCACTGAAAAAGAAGTATCTGCCATTGGTCTTGAGCGGCGAGAAAATTGCTGCTGGTTGCCTCAGCGAGCCAGATGCCGGATCGGATTTGGCAGGGCTCAAAACAACCGCGGAGCTTGACGGGGACTATTGGGTGATAAACGGAACCAAGCGCTTCATTTCTCATGGGGATGAGGCAGACATACTCAATGTAGTCTGCAAGACCGAAGAGGGCTACGACGTAATAGTTGTTGACAAGGACCAGTCTCCCTTTACGGTGGTAAGTGTTGAAGACAAGGTGGGGCTCAGGGCATGTCGCACTGCTACGCTTGAGTTCAACAATGTACGCGTTCCCAAAGAAAACGCGCTCAGCAGCGGTGGCACTGGCTTACACATAGGCCTGGGAAGTCTAGATAAAGGTCGAGTGGGCGTGGCAGCCAAGACTCTGGGTCTTGCGGAGGCTGCTCTTGCTTTGGCTATTGAACATGCCAAGACCCGTGAGCAATTTGGCAAGCCTATTGTCAAGAACCAGGGTCTCCAGTGGTACATTGCAGAGATGGCAATGGAAATCGAGGCAACGAGACTCCTCGTATACAATGCTGCCCAATTATTTGATGAGGGTAAACTGACTCCTGACATAGCAGCAATGGCCAAGTTCTTTGGGGCTGAAACTGCCATGAATACCGTTGTCAAGGCTGTTCAGATCCACGGTGGTGACGGCCTGATGAAGCGAACAAAGATCGAAAAACTCTATCGTGACGCTAAAGGCTTCTCAATTCTCGAGGGAACTTCTGAGGTGCAGAAGATAGTCATCGCCAGAGCAGCTATCGGCAGATAGTAGTGTATCTCCTCCCAGGCTTAAGCGCCCATACGCAAACATCATGTTGGGCAGTAGGCTTGGGAGGAGCCGGCGCGATTGCACGCCAGGCTAGACGCCATGCTCGTCAAGTAGTGAGAAATATGAGGAGGAGCCATGCTCGTCAACTTTGGAAAGATGATGCTCAATACGGCACTGGCCTATAGGAACAAAGAAGCACTGGTCAACGTTGAGAAAAACAGGCGCTTCACGTTTATGGAACTACACCTCATAACAAACAAAATATGTAATGCCATGACAGATACCTACCTAATGAAAAAAGGGGATGTCTTTGTGACTCTTCTCAAGAATGACGACTCGAGTCTCTTCTCGGTATGGATGGCCAAGGGCAAAGCCACCTCTTTTTGGATGGACTACCTGGATTCGTATGATAACCACCTGGAGCAACTGGACCAAGCTAAGCCACGCCTGGCCTTCTTAGATCGCAGTATTCTTGAAAGATACTACCAGGCCATGCAAGCACGCAAGGTGCAGATTGTCTGCCTTGGCGCAGACCAGGGTGAAGAACTCTATCCAGGTGTCATAAGCTTTGAGGACTTCTTGGAGGATGCCTCAGAAGCAGAGACCGACGTTGAGTACGATGACGGAAGGCACATTGTTGCGATGCGCTATACCGGCGGTACTACGGGTAAGAACAAGTGTGTTCCTTATACGCTACAAACTTTTTTTAGCGGCATGCACTTTCTGTATACGCATCCCGAGAACTATCTCAGCGAAGAAACACGGCACCTGCATTTGACACCTTTGACTCACGGAGCCCTGTTTGCGGTATTGCCAGTCTACTTTAAAGGGGGCACACACCTCACCATCAATGGAGCAGATTTGCCCTTGATGGGAAGAACAATCCAGGATGAGTTAGTCACTCAGACCATGGTGGTGCCTACGTTGTTATACCGCTTGGTAGACCTTGGCATCGAACAAGAATACGACCTCGGCAGCCTAAAGACAGTTTTTTATGGAGCAGCTCCCATGAGTCCGTCAAAACTGGTGGTACTGCAAGAAAGGTTCGGCAACATTTTCGTTCAAGCCTATGGCGCAAGCGAGGCCTTTCCTGCATTGACGATTCTCTCAAAGAAGGAGCACTGTTTTCTTGAGGGTGAGAGCATGCAGAGGATTAATTCTGCAGGTCGTGTTCTACCTGGTGTAGAGATAAGGATAGTAGACGATGACGGTAATGAAATGGAAACGGGAGAAACCGGTGAGCTGTGGATTAGAAGCCGCTCGGTAGTAAAGGGTTATGTTGATAATTTATTTGAGACGCAAAAGGCCTTTACCAGCAAAGGTTTTTGGAAGTCTGGAGACCTGGGATATCTTGATGAGGACGGCTACCTCTATCTCGTCGATAGAAAAAAGGACATGATCATCAGCGGGGGCTTTAATGTGTATGCCGCAGAAGTTGAGGCCGTGCTCAACTCACACCCCTGTGTTCAGCAGTCAGTGGTCATAGGCATTCCCCATCCAGACTGGGGAGAGGCAGTTCATGCAGAAGTCATCCGCAACAGCGAAACTGAGCCGGTAGGCGAGAAAGAACTCATTGCCTTTTGCAAGGAGCATCTGGGCAAATATAAGAACCCCAAGTCCATTGCTTTTGTCGAGGAGTTGCCTTTGAGTGGCGTGGGTAAAGTCCTTCGCCGTATGGTGAGGGACAAGTATCTTAAGAAAAGCTGAACCTGAAGAAGCTTCTACCAGCTAGAGCTTCTTCAGGTTGCAGCTGCAGTTGACTACAGCTGCAACTACTGAGGAGACTGGAGGGAATATGGAAGAAAGCTTTGATGCAATCATCGTGGGCGGCGGCCTTTCTGGCCTGGCAGCGGCGTACACGCTTGCAGCCGCTGGAAAGAGTGCCCTCGTCATTGAGCGTGGCGACTATTGTGGAGCCAAAAATGTTACCGGAGGAAGGATGTACCTTCCACCCATAAGAGGTCTATTTCCAGAGATTTGGGATAAGGCGCCACTAGAGCGTGCCATTGTTCATGAGGAGCTCTGCATGATTTCTGCAACGGGAAGCATGCTCATGAGGTACTCAAATGAGGCTGTAGCAAAAGAACCCTACGAAAGCTACACCGTGCTGAGGGCAAACTTCGACCGGTTCTTTGCCAAACGGGCCGAGCGTAAGGGAGCTCAGATTATAACAAAGGCCAAGGTTGAGAATCTGTGTTTTGAAGGAGATCGCATTAAGGGCGTTGTTGTGGGCGGCGAGAAGCTGTATGCAAACGTAGTAATCATCTGCGATGGTGCTCTCTCGCTGATAGCTGAGAAGGCAGGACTACGCAAACCGGGCAACAAGAAAGACTTTGCCGTGGGTATCAAGGAGTTAATAGAGCTTGATGAGGAGAGAGTCAATGAGAGGTTCAATGTGGTTGATGGACAAGGGGCTGCACGGCTCTTTATGGGCGACATTACTAGAGGTAAGTTTGGCGGAGGCTTTATTTATGCCAATAAGGGGAGCGTCAGCCTGGGACTCGTTTTGGGAATCGCTGACCTTATGGATCTGGAGCCGGCTGTAGCGGCTCCGGATCTGCTGGATGCATTCAAGAAGCGTTCAGAAGTAGCTTCAATAATCAAGGGAGGGCAGACAGTTGAATACTCAGCACATGTCATCCCTGAGGGCGGATACAAGAAGCTCTCGGCGTTCTCTGGCAATGGCGTGCTGGTTTGTGGCGATGCAGCAGGATTGGCCTTGAACGCGGGCATTACCGTAAGGGGC
Source organism: Coriobacteriia bacterium (assembly GCA_009784425.1). Lineage (GTDB taxonomy): Bacteria > Actinomycetota > Coriobacteriia > Coriobacteriales > UBA8131 > WQXH01. Next base: position 4,431 of record WRBR01000040.1, read on the forward strand.
ATGGAGTATGCCATGGCAAGTGGTTACTATGCAGCGCAGGCTGTAATCAAGGCTGCAGAGTCAAACTTTTTTACTGCAGAAGGCTTGAAGTGTTACGACAGAATGCTGGATGAGAGCTTCATTATAAAGGATCATCTCACATACAAAGGCACTCCACATGCCCTGGAAAACCATCGACTCTACACCTATTATCCGGAGTTCGTCACGAACCTTCTGGGCAATCTTTACAGCATGCCCGAGGGCCCCAAGCAGAGAGCGGTACAGAGTGTGAAAAAGGCAGTCACCCCTGGTGTCATTTGGAATATCCTGAGAAAAGATTTGGGAGGTTTGAGCAAGCTATGAGCGTCGAAAGCACTGCACTCGGCTTGGCAGCAAAGCTGGGACTTAATGTGTTCAAGGAAGGCGAGAGCTTTCACATTCGAATCAATCCAGGACAAGAGGGCAATGCCTTACTTAAGAAGGTCATTTCCGTATGCCCCTCTGCTTTATACACCATTAATGACAATGGCGAGGTCAATCTCTGCGAAGACGGATGTTTGGAGTGTGGCACTTGCAGGATTGCATTAGGCATTGAGGTCATTGATTGGCAGTACCCAGAAGGCGGCACAGGTGTTCAGTACCGATTTGGATGATTGCGGTGAGAGGAGTAGCTCTTTAAAGGAGCTATCAACCCGGGTCTGCCTGGAAGTAGCAGACAATGTTTATTCCAAGGTTTTTGACGGCACCAATACCTGGATAGTGTCGGACGCTGAGCAAGAACGGGTAGTAATCATCGATCCTGGCCCTGCCAGCTCCAGACACCTCGCTTCATATTCTACAGCCCACAAGAAAGATAAGGTCAAGATCTGTGCTGTGCTCTTGACACATGATCATCCCGATCACAGCGCTGGTGCAGAGGAACTTGCCAGTACTCACCAGGTGCCGCTTTTCTCTCGAAGGGCGGGCAATTTGCCCGATGGTGAGCTGACAAGCGTCAAAGCCATTTGCGACATACAGGTAGTGTCGCTCCCCGGACATTCCAGTGACTCTGTTGGGTTTTGCCTGCCCTCCGAAGGGGCGATAATTAGCGGCGACACACTCTTGGAACATGTATTTCCTGTGATTACCTGGCCTGATGGCAGCATTGGAGAGTACTTTGACAGCCTGGAGAAGATCAAAACTCTGGTGGAGATGGGGCGTTACCACTATCTACTGCCTGGACATGGGGAGCCTCTCCTGAGCCCTCTTGAATTAGTCAAGAGAACCAGGCAACACCAGGAGGATCGACTCGAGCTCATAGAAAAACTGGTTAGCCGATACGGGGCGGACGATGCAAGCATGCTGGTCGCCAAGATATACGGAAAACTTGACCCTTTTTTGCTCCATTTGGCATGGATGAACACACAGGCACGACTTGCCTACTTGAAGGAAGCCCACGAGAGAAGCTAATTGCAGCCTCTCAACAATAGCACGTAAGGCCCTATGGCTGAAACGTCTAAACCAATTTAACAACGAAAGATGAATAGGAGGATATTATGAGTACAAAAAGAAACGGACATGAGAGCAAACTGACGACGGTAGTGGAAAAACAAAAAGGTACTTTTTGGCACTACATGATCATTGTCTCCCTCTGTGTCATGGTATTTTTTTCTGCGGGTCTAACATTGAGTGTGGGAGCGCTTTTCTTCACACCAATATCCGAGACACTCGGGGTCGGCCTTGGCCAGGTAGCGATGTGGTTGACCATCGCCTTGCTTACTGCAACTGTTGTCTTGCCTTTTGCGGGCAAACTGATAGCTACTAAAGATGCGAGATTCGTTATTAGTGCTGCAGTAGCATGCATAGGACTCGGAAATATCATAATCTCATTTGCATCCATTATATGGATTATCTACGTTGCCGCTGTATTTCTCGGTGTCGGATTCAGTGTGATAATCTATCTATCCCTGCCAACCATGGTAAATCGCTGGTTCAAAGAACGTGCAGGGTTTTGGCTGGGAATCTGTGCTGCGTTTACCGGCATTGCTGGAGTTATCTTCAATCCGGTTGCGGGTTATCTTATTGAAGCAATAGGCTGGAACACTACCTACCTGGTCTTTGGCATAGCTATACTTGTTTGCGTTTTGCCTTTTACGTTGCTTGGGTTAAGGAACAGTCCTACAGATGTCAACTTGCTACCCTTTGGCGAAGTCTTGACTAGAACTGATGCAGATAATGAGTCACCTGTTACGGCTCCTGCAGTTATGGGTGTTTCTTATGATACGGCAAGGAAGAGCCTCGCATTTTTCGTGATGCTCCTATGCACTGCCTGTATCCAATTTGGTATAGGGATTTGGCAAATGGTGCCTTCGTATGCTTCGAGTCTACCTCTTGCTGCATCAGTAGCAGGGCTTGCCGCGATTATTGCAGCATGTTGCATGGCTGGCCAAGCAATAGGAAAGGTCGTCTTGGGAGCAGTAATCGATAAGTCAGTGTTCGGGGGTTTGATATTGTCTGCTCTTTGCGGCGGCGGAGGACTACTCCTCTTCTGGTTATTTGACTTCAGCTCTATTGCCTTGTACGCCGGAGGCTTCATCTTTGGCTTCTTCTACGCAAGCGCAGTGGTTTTAGTGGCTCAAATGACTCTGAAGATGTTCGGTGTGCGTGATTATGCTCGTATCTACTCAAGAATTTCCATGGTCTCTGCACTATTGGGCGCCCTCAGTATCTCTATTTGGGGATTCATCGTGCAGTTTGGCTCCTTCCTGGTGCTATGGCTAGGTGGACTTGCTTTGGTAGCGCTCATCATCCTTCTTGGCTTCGTTGCAATTAATGCTGCCAAGAAATTGCCGCAGACGAGCGATTAGCCTCTTTGAGCAAAAATTGAGATGTGTTTGCTATAGTACTAACGGGTTGAGTGTTCATTGTAATTGCTTCTTGAGAAAGCTCTGGTATCCATGCGTCTGTTGATTATCGAAGATGAGAAGAGCTTGGCAGAGGCCGTGCGCGAGATTCTTGTGGCTCACAACTATGCGGTTGACTTGCGGTTTGATGGAAAAAGTGGGCTGGACCTCGCCTTATCGGATACGCATGATGCCATTATCATCGACATCATGCTGCCGGGGCTCAATGGCTTTAGCGTGCTCGAAGAAATACGGGCTCATGGGATAAGCACCCCCGTTTTGCTGCTCACCGCTCGAACCCAAACTTCTGACAAGGTGCGCGGTTTGGACAGCGGAGCAGACGACTACCTCACCAAACCCTTCACCATGGCTGAGCTCATGGCGCGCCTCAGGGCACTCTCAAGGCGGCGCGACACCCTGGAAACCAATACGGTGGTGACTGCAGGGAACCTGGAGCTCGACATGTCCACCTTGCAAATGAGAACCTCAAAGCAGTTGTATAGCCTCACGCTCAAAGAGGCGCAGCTGTTGGAGCTTTTCATGCGTCATCCTAATTCCACGCTCTCCGTTCAAAACATCGTAGACCGCATTTGGGGCTACGAGTCAGACGCCACGGAGCGTCATGTGCAGGTGTATGTGTCGTTTCTGCGCAAAAAGCTGGCCTTGGTTGATACAGACGTGAGCATAGAAACTGTACGCGGCGTTGGGTATCGGCTGGTGGTTCAGGTGACTCATGGGGACGGGGAAGGTGACTCACCGCAGAGCAGGGTGACTCATGGGGACGGGGAAAGTGACTCACTGGGGACGGGATAAACGAGGGAGTGACGAGGATGTTTAAGAAGCTCAGGAATAAGATACTTGTTTCAAACATGATTCTATTGTCGTTCCTTACCGTTGTTGCCCTCAGCCTCACCTATATGGCTGTTGAAAGAATGGTCAGCGCCGAAAACCAGCAGAGGCTCACCCAAGAGGAGTCTACTCGTAGCAGTTCATACAATAGCCTGGTTAACATGCTGAATGATGACCGTTGGGCCTTGCTGGTGCCCATTGAAGCCTATACTCATGCTGAGGGATGGGGAACAAACGTAGTTTCCGTCTACACTGTTGCCGAGGAATTGGAAGTAAGCGGAGCAACCCTCGCACCTCCTGATAATTACGCCCCCTTAAGCTTTTTGGAGATTAAACCCGGCGAGGATTATATTGTTTCAATGACCTCGCCGTTTTATAAATTCTACCCTGTTGATGTGTACCTTGAGGCAAAGCGCCAATTGGCTACAACCCGAGATAATTATGGCAGCTTCACTCTCGATGGCAGAACCTGGCTCTACACGCGAGTAATTGAGTTTGTCTACCTCAGTGATACCACCTTGGAGCCACTTTACGGGGCCAGCGCCTTGTCGGGTGCTTTTCTCCCTGAGGATGTAGATTTTTTGCCTGAGGAAAAAAGAGAACAGTTGCGCACTCCGCGCTTAGCTATGATTGACATCACCGAGTCTGCCACCTTTCTTGCTCATTTAAGGCTGATTCTCATCGCGTCTGGCGTGGTGCTGTTGGTTGCCTTCTTTTTCATGAGCCGCCTTATGGCAAACCGTGCGGTTGGTCCGGCAGAGGCCAGCTGGATGCGCCAGAAGCAATTTATGTCTGATGCCTCGCACGAGCTCAAAACACCCCTTGCCGTTATCAGGGCCAATAAAGAGGTATTGCAGAAGAATCAAACGCAGACCGTTCTGAGCCAGGCTAAGTGGCTCGACTCAATTGGAGTTGAGACAGACAGATTGAGCAAGCTGGTAGACACCCTGCTGATTCTCTCAAAAGGCGATGAAACGCCGGCCGAGCTTGAAGTGTTGGACATTAGCCAGCTTGTTGAAGAGGTGAGCACTGAGTTTGAAGCGCTCTTCTTTGAAAAGGGCCTGGAATTACGCACAGACATTACCCCCGAGCTGCAAGCCCTGGCTGAGGCGGGCTCATTAAAAACGGCCTTTACGGCACTCTATGAGAATGCCTTGCAGTACTCTCCGGAGGGGCAAGAGGTATTAGTTGCGCTTGCGAGGGAGCCAAAGCAGATAGTATTCACGCTACGCAACACGGGAGTGAGTCTTTCTAAGGGAGCGCTCGCAAAACTCTTTGACCGCTTCTATCAGGCTGACCAGGCTCGAAGCACAAAAACGGGAGGATTTGGCCTGGGCCTTTCAATAGCCCAAAGTGCCGTTTTGCGCTCAGGAGGAAAAATCGAAGCCTCCAGTGATGAGGATTCAGTCACTATCACCGTGCAGCTCAAGTCTTCTTAGCTTTGACTGCGGGGGCTGTTTCGTAATAGGCAAAGGCAACGAGCGTTGCGATAATCACACAGCCGGCGGCAAAGATCATGGGAGCTTGAAGCCCAAAGGAATCTGCCAGCATTCCGGCTACTGCCACGCCAATGACGCCTCCGCCTATCTCGCCAACCATTTGTACGCTTGACATGGCGGTGGAAGCGTATTTGGTGTCAACCGACTCGCCTATGATGGCTCCTTGGTACAAGGCAAACACTCCCGAACCGCTCCACCCCAAGAATGCACAGAGGGCAATGGCAACGGGAGACGAAAACATCAGAAGTCCCAAAGGCGAAATAATGCTCAGCAGGGTAAACAGGATGGCTATCGGCTTGCGCCCAAATCTGTCGGACAGGCTGGGAACCACGATGCCCCACACAACGGCCCCCACGCCAAATGCTGCCATGACGTAGCTCATCATGCTTGGGTCAAATCCCTTGACGTTAATCAAGAACAGGGGAGCAAAGGTCAACACCCCAATGTTCCAGCACATGATGAAGCTGCTGAAGGCCATCGAAGTAAGAACGTTGCGGTTTTTGAAGATGACCAGGCTTTCTTTGAGCGAAGGCTTGGCGATACTTGCCGTTGCACCGTCAATCTTGGTCATATCAGGCTCTTTCAGCACCCTGAGAATCAAAAACGCGACGATTGCGCCAGGTATAAAGGTGAGGAAGAAGGTGACTCTCCAGCCAAATGCCAAACACAGGGCAACGAGAAGCACCGGGGCAATCAGATTGGCAATCACACCCATAGAAGTGGTGGAAATCAGGCCCATGTTGAGGCCTCTGCGTTTGGGCGAGGATTGCGCCATGGCAAAGGCCTGGGCAAGAGGAAAGGTGGGGCCATACAAAACGCCCATGAAAAACCTGATGACGGCGAGTATGAGAAAACTGTTTGCCAGGCCCGTAGAAAAGGCGCACACAGAAGAGAGGAGCGTGAGAACACCAAGGAAGCGTTTTTTATTTGCGGAAAGATCCGAGAGCATACTCCCTATAAACCCCGAGAGAGCCCACGCAAGAGCAAATACTGACATGGTGAGGCCCAAGTCGGTGTTGGTCATGCCCAGGTCGTCCATGATGAAGGGTGAAAGGTTGGTGATGGCAAAGCGATCGAACATGGCAAAGCCAAAGCAGAGCATGCAGATGGCCACCATTTTGTTCTCGTATGTTACGAGCGTCTTCTTAGCCATATCCCCTCCCCATAGTACTCACCATAGGGCAACCAAAACTATCCTTTCAAACCTCCTCTAAAATAGTACGCCAAAAGGGTGTACCGGTGAGAGAGAATCACAATAACTACACATTTTGTGGACACTACCGGCGGTAAATTGAAGCGAGGGATTTGGCTGAGTTTCTGCGTTCGTGTTTGGGGCAGAGCGAGCTGGGTTCGTCTCCGGTGATGTTTGCTGCGTGCTTGAGTGAGGCCGCTGTTCCGAGAATCTCGCCGCAGATCTCGCAGTGTGCCAGCTCAAAGCTCTGGTTCCAGATGGTGCGCGTTGAATCGGTTTCTTCAAAACTGATGGCGTCAGTGGGGCAGACCTGTGCGCAGCTGGTGCAGCCTATGCAGGTAGTCGCCGGGGCGCCGAAGGCGGTGTTGATTTCTTTGGTTACGCCACGGTTCATGGCAGCAATGGCACTGGTGCCGAGCAGGTTGCAGGCGTCAACGCAGCGACCGCAGAGGATGCAGGAGCCGCCGTCTGCGCGGGGTTCAAGACGCTCAAGCTCAGGGGCATGATAAGCCTTGGCCATTTGGGTAATCAGTTTGGCATCGGGAGCGAGCAGCTTGAGGAGCGCTAAAACCATGCCGCGCTCACGCACTGCCTTCTCGGATTGGGTGAAGACCTCGCACTCGCGCTCTACTGGATAGATGCACGAAACCACAATCTTTGAGCGTGAATTTTCAGTCAGCTCCACCACGCATACGCGGCAGCAGCCTCGATCAAGCAGAACAGGCTTCATGCTGCAGAGTGTCGGCACAAAAATGTCATTGCGTTTAGCAATATCAATCAGGAATTCGCCGCTTTCACAGGTGCATTCCTTGCCATCTATTTTGATAATCATGAGTGCCTCCTCTCCGTAAGCACAGCGTCGAACTTGCAGGCAAGTCTGCAGCTTCCGCAGGAGATGCAGAGTGCCTGATCAATCACGTACGGCTCGTCCTTGCTGCCGGAAATGGCGTTAACCGAGCAGGCCTTGTTGCAGGCTCCGCAACTGCTGCAGAGCTCCAAGTCAATAGAAAACGCCGTCAGCGCTGAGCACACGCCGGCGGGGCAGCAGCCCTCGCGGATATGCGCCTCATATTCCTCACGAAAATACCTGATGGTAGAAAGCACCGGGTTAGGTGCCGAGCCACCCAGGGCACAGAGCGAGCAATCCTTGATGGTTTTTCCGAGGTTCTCCAGCAGATCCAGGTCTTGCTCCTGGCCGCGCCCCTCGGTGATATCGGTGAGCACCTTGAGGGTGTGGCGCAGGCCTTCGCGGCAGGGCGTGCACTTGCCGCAGCTTTCCTCGGCGAGAAAACCGGTGTAGTAGCGGGCCACCTCAACCATGCAATCGCGGTTGTCCATGACGATGAGTCCGCCGGAGCCCATCATGGCTCCCTCGCTGGTGAGTGTGTCAAAGTCCACGGGCACGTCAAGCTTTTCTGCAGGCAGGCAGCCGCCGGAGGGCCCGCCAATCTGCACTGCCTTGAAGGGCCTGCCGCCCTTAACGCCGCCGCCGATGTCGTAGACCAGCTGCCTGAGCGATACGCCCATAGGCACCTCAACCAGCCCGGTGCGGTCCACCTTTCCCACCAGTGAAAAGACCTTGCCTCCGCTTGAGTCCTTGGTTCCGGTAGCAGCAAAAGCCTCGCCGCCGCGCAAGATAATGGCAGGGATATTAGCCAGGGTCTCAACATTATTGAGCACCGTGGGCTGGTCCCAAAGACCCCGCTTAACCGAGCGGATATACTTTGCGCGTGGCTCGCCAATCTTGCCTTCAATCGACTGCATGAGCGCAGTGCTCTCTCCGCAGACAAAGGCGCCGCCGCCGCGGACTATCTCAAGGTACAGGGAGTGCTCCGTGCCTAAAATACTGTCGCCTAAAAAGCCACGTGCCTCAGCTGCATCGAGGGCAGCCTGCACATTGGCAAGCGCCAGGCTGTACTCGTCGCGGATATAGAAAAAGCCCTTTTTGGCTCCAATAGCCAGGGCACAGATGATGAGCCCCTCGATGATGCCGTGGGGGTCTCCCTCCAGAAGGGAGCGATCCATAAAGGCGCCGGGGTCACCCTCATCGCCGTTGCACACCACGTATTTGGGGAAATTGTCATAACTTTTAGCAGTATTCCATTTAATGCCCGTAGAAAAGCCGGCACCGCCGCGCCCGCGCAGCCCGGAGGTGATCACCTCATCGATAATCTCCTGAGGCTCCATGCCCAGCGCCTTTTCAAGCGCACTATACCCGCCAACGGCGAGATAATCGTCAATCTCAAGGGGGTCAATCCACCCAATGTTATGCAGGGCAAAGCGCTTCTGTGTTGTGTAGAAGGGGTTGTCGTCCATCCTTAATACTCGCTCGCCTTGGTCAGTTTTATAAAGCAATCGGGTCACCGGCTCAGCGCCGATGCTCTCAACTATGGCCTTGGCATCCTTGCTCTTGACCTTGTAATAGGCAATGTCATCGGGCTCAATGCGCACGATGGGACCGTTCTCGCAAAATCCGTTGCAGCCGGTGCGCTTGGCGTTGCGCTCTACCAAAACGTCCCTGCCGGTCTTGGCAAGAAACTCATCAAGCGCGTCTGCAACAGAGGCGGCTCCGGTAGCCAGGCAGCCCGTTCCGCAACAAACCAAGATGGTGCGCTCACTCATCAAACTCACCTCCCGGCTGGTACTTCTCAAGGATTGCAACGAGCTTTTCCGTGTTGACCTTTGCGTAGTAGTTGGCGTTGATAACCATCACCGGGGCCAAGGCACACGAGCCCACGCAGTTGACGCACTCATAAGAGAATTGCCCATCGGCGGTCAACTCACCTTCCTCTACGCCAAGTACCTGCTTGAGGCTTATCAACAGCGAACTCGACCCGCACATATGACAGGCGGTGCCGTCACACACCTTGATGATGTGCTTGCCCTTGGGAGTCAGGCTCAGCGCCTTGTAAAAAGTAGCAAGAGAATACAGCTGAGCCACCGGCACGCCAATGCGCCCGGAGACGAGGGCAAGCGATTCTTCCGGAAGGTAGTTGCATGCGTTTTGAATGTCTTGGAGTATGGCAAGCGCATATCTTTGCTCTGCCGGGTAGGCCTCCATAATCTTCTGGATTTGATGGGGCTCAGTAACAATCATAGGAATACCTGTTTCTGGTAGAGAGTCTTTTTGTTAGCCTGAGCGAAGCGAAGGAGCTAGGAGGTTATTGACTGGGTTCTTCGACTTCGCGCTTCGCGCTTCGCTCAGAATGACAGGGGCTCAGCAAGTTAGCCTCCGGCAACAATCGGGAAAATTGAAACGGTGTCAGTCTCAATAAGCGGGGTATTAAGCATGTCAAGATGCGCAATGTTGCGGCCGTTAACGAGCACAATGGCATCGGAACCCAAGCTTAAACCGTCAGGCGAGAGGAGCTTTTCACCCATTGACTTGCCGTAGCGGCGCACCAGCAGGCGCAAGAGTGCGCCTACCGTCTCGGGCGCAGGGATTCGTTCTTCCTTGCGCCCGGTGTCGTTTCGGTAGTATGCAAAATACTTTACGAGCATCGTGCATCACATGATACTTTAACAGCCCGCTGCTACACGTTGAGTGACTCGAGTTTTTCCTCGGTGGGAGCGCCTTCGCTATCCCAACCTCTCTGCGCGTAGTAATCCTCAAGCATAACGTCAAGCTCGCAGACCTTTCCGGCAGCAGGACCTTCCGTGAGCTCTTCGCGCAGCAGGCGCGGGGGAAGGGTGTCCTTCTCAACGCCGGCCGCAATGTTGAAGACCTTCTCCAGGTTCCAAACGCGCTCGCCCTTGAGCAGGATTTCCTCATCGGTTTCGTCGGTGCCTACCGCGTGGCGGTACTGCGCAGCAATCTCGGGCAGGCCACAGCCAAAGGTGGTGAACAGGCAAAGCCCTGAGCTGTCAATCAAAGCGGTAAGATCCTGGAAGAGCTTGAGCAGCTCGCCTTTGCCCTCAGTGACGAGGGGGTCGGTCTTGACCGGCACGCCGAGAATCTCGGGCGAAGTCATATAGCCACGCACATGGCAGCCACCACGGTTGGAGGTGGCGTACTCAAGGCCCATGCCCTGGATGGCACGCCCATCGTAGGCAGGCATCTCCTGCTTTTTGACGCTCATGGAAAGCTCCGGATGTCCGTATTTCTCAGCCAGGCGATACGAGCCCATAGCCAGGTCGGCACCAAAGCCCTCTACCTTGCCAGTGAGCTCAGTGAGGTCAACGATGGCATCAGGGTCGCCAAATTTGAGCTCAAAGCCCACAATGTCCGCGTCGATGGCGCCAATGTCAAACAGCTCCATAGCGCAGGCTATTGTGGAACCCATTGAGATGGGATCAAGCCCCAGCTCATTACAGAGGAAGCTTGCCTTGCAGATGGCCGCCAGGTTATCCACGCCAGTTGCCGCGCCAAAGGCCCAGCCAGCCTCATATTCGGGGCCTTCGCCAAAGGACTCGTATTTGCTGTTGGTCACGTGGGTTACGCGGCCACAGGCTATGGTGCAGCCAAAGCAGGCCTTGTTCTTCACCAAGAAGTTGGCCGCCAGCGCCTCGCCGCCGTAGTTATCGGCATTGGGGTCAAAGGCGCTGCGCCAGTTTTTGTAGGGCAGGGCGCCGCTCTCGTTGATAATGTTGACGAGCACCTCGGTACCATAGGCCGCAAGGCCGGTGCCACCCACCGGGTCGGCAATCAGTATGTCACGGGCATTCTTGGCGGCTGCCATGAACTCCTCGGGATGGGCAACCGCAACAGCGCCCGTACCTCTCACGCAAACAGCCTTGAGCTTCTTGGAGCCCATGACCGCACCGAGCCCGCCGCGGCCGGCTGCGCGGTGCTTGTCATTCATGATGCAGCCCATGAGGCTGCCCTTCTCGCCTGCAACACCAATGCAGGCAACCTTGTAGTTTTCGCCGTAACGGGCGGTTAAGATGTCAGTGGTCTCAAAGGGACTTTGACCCCAGAGGTCAGAGGCATCGCGCAGCTCCACCACATCATCGCGGATGTAGAGATACACGGGCTTTTTGCTCACACCCTCAAAGATGATGCCGTCATAGCCGGCATACTTGATCTCAGGGCCAAACCATCCGCCCGAGTTTGCCGCGCCTATGGTGCCAGTGAGCGGCGCCTTGGCTACCACCTCGTAGCGCCCGGCGCTCGCGGCAGCGGTGCCGGTGAGCGGGCCGGTCATAAAGATGAGCTTGTTGTCCGGGCCAAGGGGGTCTACCTGCGGATCACACTCGTCCATGTAGTACTTGGTGCCCAGGCCACGCGCGCCAATGTAATCGTGGGCGAGTTTTTCATTGAGGGGCTCTTTGGAGATTGCGCCGGTTGCAAGATTAACGCGGATTAATGTTCCTTTCCATCCAAACATCATGCCACCTCCCCAATTGCCGTGTCTTCTTTCAAAACGTCTTTGAATCCTTCGGCTACAGCGCGCCGCTTTTCCCTGTCATCGGCTGAATCAGCGTAGACGATGGCGCCGGGCGCACACCAAAGGGCGCACTGGGGATTGTCGCCGCAGAGGTCGCAGCGCAGGAGTTTGCGTGCGGGGGTTGAATACACCACGCTGCCAAAGGGGCAGGCCTGCACGCAGAGTTTGCAGAGAATGCACTTGTCGTTGTTGTAGACTACCTTGCCGCCCGGCTCAACGGAGATGGCTCCCACCTTGCACACCTTTTGGCAGGCAGGGTCTTCGCATTGCAGGCACATCAGGGGAACACTGACTACGTCCTCGGCAAAGTCTATGACCGCCACCGCCGAGAGTGTGGGATTGAATCGTCCAAAGTGCTCAAATGAACACACCAATTCACAGGTGCGACAATTCGTGCACTTTTCCGGTCTGAGCAATAATTGTTTTGTCATAGTGTTTCGCACGCTTGGGGGAGTGCCTGTTGCTCGCTTGTCGTAGAAAGTGCTGAGCTCGCTATCGATGAGTGAGTGATGAATTTGCGGACCCTTCCCCGAGTGCATACCTCCCGCGAATGCTCATCATCGCCGCCAGGCGACTTTCAGGTTTACCTGCTGGTACAACTCTGGTACATCTTACTCCGATAAAAAAGAGCAGGCTTCGACCATTTTTGCCTTATAATCTGTTTCATATCGATTCATACAGAATCGTCACATTTGGTAAAGTATGGGGAGAAAGAGTTCTTTGGAGCCAAGATGGAGAATTCAAGCGCCTTAACTGCAGAAGAAGTTGCCCAGCGCCTGCGTATCAGCAAGAACATGGTGTACGAGCTGCGCAACCGCGGCGAGCTGGCCGGATACACGGTTGGGCGCAAGCTGCGCTTTACCGCCGCCGACGTGCAGCGCTATGTGGATTCCCAGCATGACAGGTACGGCATTAAGGGCGGTGAGGTCGGTGAGGGCGGCATGGTCGGCTGGGGCAGCATGGCCGGCGTGAACGGCGCAACCAGTGAGGGCAGTGAGTTTTCCGGCTCACCCACGCCCGGCGCCTTTGTGGTCAACGGCACCGAGGCAGTTGTGGACGTACTCTCCAACTACCTGGTGCAAATGGACATAAACATGATACGCACCTATCAAAGCGGCTATAACGGCCTCATTGAGATGTACCGCGGCACCGTTGATGTAACCAGCGCGCACCTCTGGGACGGCGAGAAAAACAGCTACAACGCCACCTACGTCAAGCGACTCATACCAGGGATTCCCTGCGTGCTCATCCACATAGCCTACCGAATGCAAGGCTTCATTGTTGCCAAGGGTAACCCCAAGGGCTTACGCGCCTGGACTGACCTGCTGCTCCCCGGGGTGAGGATTGCCAATCATCCAAGGGGCTCTGCCTCACGTATTTTGCTCGATGAACATCTCAGGCTACTCAAGGCAGACCCCACTGCGCTTGCAGGATACAACGTGGAGATGTCCTCTCCCATACTGCTCGCCGGACGCGTAGCCCGCAACAGAGTAGACGTGGTAATTGGAACCGAGAAGATGGCCCAGCAAGTTGAAGGAGCCGAGTTCATTCCCCTTCACCGCGAGCGCATCGACTTAGTAGTACGCGAGCGAGACCTCGACACCCTACCCGTACGCGCCCTCCTCAACGTGCTTGAGTCAGGCCTGCTGCAAACAGACATCGCCGGATTCGTAGGCTTTGACACCACCACCATGGGCCGCCTCACCATGCTGTGAGTCACCTGGGGACGGGGTTGGAACAGGGGGACGGGGTTAGTGTTCCAATTTGACAA
>WRBR01000041.1 GCA_009784425.1 Coriobacteriia bacterium
CTCGCAGCCGACACCATCGTCTGTCATGCAGAGCTGGGCATGCTGGGAAAACCCGTAGATCACGCGGACGCAGTGCGCATGCTGCAGGCACTCTGCAACACCGAGCACAAGGTAGTCACCGGAGTTGCGCTTATTGACCTTGCTACAGAGCGCCGCGTCACCTTGGCTGACGTGACCACCGTGCATTTTGGCGCATACGGTCTAGAAGAGATTGAGGACTATTTAAGCAGCGAGCCGCCCTTTGACAAGGCCGGCAGCTATGCGATTCAAGGCATGTGGGGCAAGCAGGTTCTGAAGATTGAGGGAGACCTGGAAAACGTCATCGGCCTGCCATATTATCGATTGAATGCACTGCTGAGTAATAGCGCACAATCTCTGCAGCAGCTTCTTCTATAGCTCTGTTATCAGTGCGAATAACGATACACCCCAGCGTGCGCATATAGTAGCGTGCTTCTTCCAGATCCTTTTTGACGTAATCAAGGCTGGCGTAGTCGCCTGCCACAATCTGGGCATTTCCGAGGCGTTGTTTGCGGATGCGCGCCAAAAGCTCCGGTTTAGAGGTCAGTCCAAACAGGCGGCTTATCTCCACGTCATAGAGTTCTTTGGGCGGTTCGGTTCCCAGGGCCAGCGGCACGTTAGCTACCTTGTAGCCTTGCGTTGCCAGATAAATGGAAAGTGGTGTTTTGGAGGTTCTTGAAGACCCAATCACTACAATGTCTGACTTAACCAGATCTTGGGTATTGCGGCCGTCATCATGGCTCACGGCAAACTCTATAGCTTCAATACGCTTATAGTAGTCCTCGTCGGTTTTGTGAATCAGCCCCGGCTGGCTCAGAGGCATCTGGCCGCTCACACTGGCAAGGGCGTTCATGGCCGGTCCCAGCACATCCACGTATTCTATCCCCAGTTCGCCCAGCAGCTGCTTGGTTTGAATGCTGAGGTCAGGGTTGGTAAAGGTAAAAAAGGCAATGAGGGCTGTGTTGGGATACTTCTGCTGCGAGTGCTCAATAAACGCCATGATAGGATCGATTGCCGTGGCATTGGGAAGCCGCTCAATCACCATCTCATCGAGTTCAAACTGAGTGGCGGCTGCCTCAACTATCGACGCCGCACTGTCGCCCAAGGAATCGCTTATGACCAAAATCGGTTGCATGGTATCAGTATGACACAGAAAGACTTATTTAACGAGCTTGCCAAAGTCAGCTACGTCTTTGAAGACGGCTACAAAGCGGTTCAGCAGAGCGAGACGGTTAGCGCGCAGGCGTTCATCATCGGTCATGATCATGACATCCTCAAAGAAGCGGTCGATAGGAGCTCTGAGTGTTGCCAGGCAGGTGAGGGCAAAGGCGTAGTCTTCCTTTTCAAGGGCAACGCGCACGCCTTCATCGGCTTTGTCGATGGCAAAGGCCAGGGCTTTTTCTGCTTCGCCAAAGAGCTTTTCTGTGACTTTGATGCCTGCTTCTGTGTCACGGAGGTTGTTGGCGCGCGCATAGGCGGTGGCCAGGTCGTCAAAGAGCTCCGGCTGCTTTTCGCGGGCCAGAACCAAGGCTTCTCCGCGCGATATCAGCTGAGCGGGCTCAATGATGCCGCAGCTCAAAATCGCGGCAACCGCGTCGGCGCTGAGGCCTTTATCGCGGGCGATGACCTCCAAGCGCGTAACAAAGAACTCACGTACGGCGGCAATGACCTCAAGCGGGTCATACTGAGCCGGAATTGCACCCAGACCTTCAACGGCAGCCTCAAGGGCAACCGAGAGGCTCACGGCAGGCCCGTCGAGCAAAATGGCGATGATGCCAATGGCGCTACGGCGCAGGGCAAAGGGGTCAGAGGAGCCCGTTGGCGGCTGCCCGGCGGCAAAGACACCCACGATGGTGTCGAGCTTGTCGGCCACGGCAACCAGCTGGCCAATCTCGGTGCTGGGAATCTCGTCACCGGCAAAGCGGGGGCGGTAGTGCTCCTTGATGGCAAGGGCTACCTCCGGCTCCTCGCCGGCGGCCTCGGCATAGTAGGCGCCCATGACCCCTTGCAGCGCCGTGAACTCAACTACTGCGTTGGTCACCAGGTCTGCCTTGGCCAAGAGCGCGGCGCGGCTTACCTTGGCTTGAATTTCACCGTCAAGGCCGGCCTGTTTTGCCAAGAAGGCGGCGAGCTTAACCACCCGCTGCACCTTGTCATAAGAGGTGCCGAGCTTCTCGTGAAACACCACGTTCTTGAGGTTTTCCACGTAGGACTCCAGCGGGCGCTTGAGGTCTTCTTTATAGAAGAACTGGGCATCGGCCAGGCGCGGACGAATCACGCGCTCGTGTCCAGCAATGATGTCCGAATTGTAGGCGGGGTGCCCGTTGCTCACCACCAAAAACATATTGGAGAGAGCCCCTTCGGCGTTATACAGCGGAAAATAGCGCTGGTGCTTGAGCATGGCATCGATGATAATCTCGGAAGGCACCGAGAGAAATTCCTCGTCAAAGGTGCCCAGAAGCGTGGTGGGAAACTCCACCAGATTGATGACCTCAGCGAGGATTTCGCTCGGCACATAGGCCTTAAGGCCGCTCTCATCTTCAATCATCTTAATCTGCGCCTTGATGTGTCCGGCGCGCATCTCGGCCGAGTCCACTATCCAGAGCTTGGTGTGGTAGGAGGCCAAGTCCTCGGCAGAGGGAGTCTCCACATATTCATTGGCGATGAGCCGGTGACCCCAGGTCAGGCGCCCGGAATTGACTCCCGCAAAACTGAAGGGGATGACCGTGGGTCCCCAAAGCGCGCACAGCCAGCGCACAGGCCTCGCAAAGCTCTCTTCTGTGGAACCCCAGCGCTGCGACTTGGGCCACTGGATAGACTCAACAAGCGAGAGCAGGATTTTGGGAAGCAGGGTGTCGGTGCGGCGCGCGATTTGCTCCACGTGCGCAAAGACGTATTCGGTGTCACCTTCTTTTGCCTTGAGGAGTTCGCGCACGTCGAGGTTTTTACCGCGCGCAAAACCAAGAGCCGCCTTGGTGGGCTCGCCTTCTTCGTCATAGGCCAACGACACCGCCGGACCACGAAACCGCTGCACCAGCGGGGTTGAGCTGGTGGCAAGCCGCTTGACCTCAAGGATGATGCGGCGAGGGGTAGAGCGCGTAGTGATTTCTCCATGCTCAAGGCGGGCCTCAGCAAAAGCCTCCTTGGCCAGCACTGCCAGCTGCTCCGTTGCGCGATAAAGCGGCGTTGAGGGTATCTCCTCGCAGCCAATCTCAAGAATGAGCATAGCCGGATCATGCGGCGCAGCCTGCACATTGACTCCCAGGCCTGTGGCGGGTGCTTCTTCTTGTTGGTGTGGTACAGAGGGACGGGGTTGGTGTCCCAAATTCTCCGAATTTGGTACACCAACCCCGTCCCTCTGTACCACACCAACCCCGTCCCTCTGTCCCACACTCTGTACCAAATAGGCTTCGCAGCAGGCCTTGGCGAGTGTTCGTACTCTGAGGATGTAGCCCATGCGCTCGGTGGCGGAAATAGCGCCACGGGCATCAAGCAGGTTAAAGGCGTGCGAGCATTTTAAAACGCAGTCATAGGCCGGCAGCGCCAAGCCCGCTTCAAGGATGCGTTGGCATTCCTTCTCGTAGTTATCAAAATTGCTAATCAAAAGAGCAGTATCAGCTATCTCAAAGTTATACTCGGAGAATTCGCGCTCGTTTTGCAGAAAGACATCGCCGTAGGTAAACACGGATCCGTCTTTATCCCTAGACCAAATGATGTCAAAGATAGAGTCTACCCCCTGGATGTACATGGCAAGCCGCTCAAGTCCGTAGGTGAGCTCTGCCGGCACCGGGCGACATTCCAAGCCTCCCACCTGCTGAAAATAGGTGAACTGCGTAATCTCCATGCCGTTGAGCCAGACCTCCCAGCCAAGGCCCCAGGCGCCGAGCGTGGGGCTCTCCCAGTCATCCTCAACAAAGCGCACATCGTGGTGCTGGGGTTCTATGCCAATGACTTTGAGGGAATCCAGATAAAGCTCAACAATGTCATCCGGCGAGGGCTTAATAATCACCTGAAACTGGTAATAGTGCTGCAAGCGGTTGGGGTTCTCGCCATACCTGCCATCGGTGGGTCGGCGGCTTGGCTGCACATAGGCCGTCTTCCAGGCCTCGGGCCCCAGCGAACGCAAGGTAGTAGCCGGATGAAAGGTGCCGGCTCCCACTTCGTTATCATAAGGCTGCAAAACCACGCAACCGTGCGCGGCCCAGTATTCCTGCAGTTTCAGAATTATTTCTTGGAATGTCATGGCTGATCCTTAAGCTTGTTTCTTCCTTCATTCTTCATTCTTAATTCTTAACTCTTCACTCAATAAGTCTGGGCGGAGTTCTGTTGTTTTGATTATAGACATTTCGCGGCGCCACTTTGCTATGGCTGCGTGGTTGCCGCTCAGTAAAACCTCTGGCACCTCCATACCTCGGTACGAGGCCGGACGTGTGTATTGCGGGTACTCCAAGAGCCCTTCAGAAAAGCTCTCGTCTGCATTTGACTGCTCGTCTCCTAAAACGCCTGGCAGCAAGCGGCAGATTGCATCGCTTACCACCATAGCAGCCAGCTCTCCGCCGGTGAGGATGTAGTCGCCTAGAGAGATGCAGGCATCCGCAAGCGTATAGACGCGCTCGTCAAAACCTTCGTAGCGCCCGCAGATCATGATGAGTCGCTGCTCCAGGGCGAGTTCTTGAGCCATAGCCTGGTCAAAGGTCTTGCCTTGCGGAGTGAAGATAATCACCTTGGCCGGCTCAGTTGCCAACAGCTCATCAAGCGCCTCAAAAACCGGCTCAGGTTTCATGAGCTGACCCGGACCTCCCCCATAGATCTCGTCATCCACGGTTCGGTGATTGTCGTGAGTCCACGTGCGCAGGTCATGCCCAACATACTCCAAGGCTCCCTTATCGCGCGCCCTGCCCAAAATAGAGGTAGCCATCACGGTCTCAAACATCTCCGGAAAAACACTGAGCGTCTCAATCCTCATGACTGGCACCTCCTTGGCCCTTTGTCGTGATCTCAATAAAGCCCCTGGGCAAACTGAGAGTTATCTGCTCGGGACTCTCCTCAACAATGTACTCAGCTACCGCCGGTATGTTGAGCTCTCCGTATTGCCCTTCGATTACCCAAATCTCATAGGCAGGCCCCGGCTTGATGTTTTGCAAGGTTCCCAGGTCACCGTATTCAGTATCAGCAAAATGCGTCCGGGGTGTGGTACAGAGGGACGGGGTTGGTGTACCACTTTTTGCCGAGGCAAAAAGTGGTACACCAACCCCGTCCCTCTGTACCACACCAACCCCGTCCCTCTGTACCACACCAACCCCGTCCCTCTGTACCAAAAGATACCTACCCACAAGCTCCGTAGCTTGCGTTCTGTCTTCAACGCCCTCAAGGCGAATCAGTACGCCGCGCTTTTTGAAGTCATCGATGGCCTCGATCACCGTGGAGCGCCTCACGCCATCTCGCGTGGGAGGCACAATCCAGACTTCAAGCCCCGGATACAAAACGGACAGCCTGCCCATCTCAAGGGCTACCAGCTGTCCATCTAATCCTTTGGCCTTGCTTATCTCAGCAACCAGGTCATACTCAGAAATCCGGGGCGTTTGGTCATGCATGCCTAGTCGAGAATCTCAACCTCAATATGCTTTCCTCCAGAATAAGAGGAGGCTGCACGGGCTATAGTACGCAGTGACTTGATAACTCTTCCCTGCCTGCCGATGATCTTGCCAATGTCATCCGGATTAACCCGCACGTTGATGATGAGGGTGTTGCCCTCTTCAACCTCTTCAGCGGTGACGCTTTCGGGGTCATCAACCAGCGAGATGACTACCTGCTCAACAAGATCTTTAATGCTTTTGTCATCTGACATGATCAGGCCTGCTCTCGAACAGTCTTCAGTAAACGGCTGACCGTCTCAGTGGGCTGCGCGCCGTCTTTAATCCACTTGTCAACCTTCTCAAGGTCCATTTTGACAAAGGTGGGATCTGCGCAGGGGTTATATCTGCCAACCTCTTCAATGATGCGTCCATCGCGGGGTGCCCGCGCGTCAGCTACAACAATACGGTAATACGGATTTTTCTTGGACCCATGACGAGCCAAACGAATCTTAACTGCCAAAACACTCTCCTCATCTATGCTTAACCACTCACGTGGCTGTGTACTGGTTACGAACTAGACATTGTACTTGTTTATCCCGCCGCACGCAAAGCACACAGAGAAAATCGTCGCAATTTTCGCAAGTCGCTGACTGGATCCTTCGGCTGCGCTGCGCTTCGCTCAGGAAGACAGAGGGATGTTAGTCGCCCTCTGTCTTCCTGAGCGAAGCGAAGGATCCAGAGGGTTGTCTCTCAGAGGAAGCCGATTATTCTTCCAGATAATCTTTGAGCTTGCTGGAGCGTGACGGGTGGCGCAGCTTAGCCAAAGTCTTGGACTCTATCTGGCGGATGCGCTCACGGGTTACGCCAAACTCGCGCCCTACCTCTTCAAGCGTGCGCGGGTGTCCGTCCTTAAGGCCAAAGCGGAGGGAGATGACTTTGCGCTCGCGCTCTGCCAAACCATCAAGTACCTTTTGGAGCTGCTCTTGCAACATGGAGAAAGAGGCAGCATCAGGCGGTGCCTCGGCGGCAGAATCCTCAATAAAGTCTCCCAGCTGGCTGTCTTCTTCCTCGCCAATGGGGGTCTCGAGAGAGACGGGCTCCTGCGATATCTTCTGGATTTCGCGGATGCGCTCGGCCGGCATGCCCATGACCTCGCCAATCTCTTCTGGAGAAGGGTCACGACCCAGCTCTTGCAAGAGCTGCCGTTGCACACGTACGAGCTTGTTGATGGTCTCCACCATGTGCACGGGGATACGAATGGTGCGGGCTTGGTCGGCTATGGCGCGGGTGATGGCTTGGCGAATCCACCAGGTGGCATAGGTTGAGAACTTAAAGCCCTTGGTGTAATCAAATTTTTCCACCGCGCGGATAAGCCCAAGGTTGCCCTCTTGAATGAGGTCCAAGAAGAGCATGCCGCGCCCCACATAACGCTTGGCGATGGACACTACCAAGCGCAGATTTGCCTCTATGAGCTGCTGCTTAGCATCCAAGCCCTTTTGCTCAATGCGCGAGAGCCGTCGCTCTTCACGGCGGTCGAGCTGCACTTTGTTCTTGTGCGCCTCGTCAAGCTTTTCGCCCGCCTCAACGCCGGCTTCTATCTTCATGGCCAGGTCAATTTCTTGCTCAGCGGTGAGCAGGTCAACCTTGCCAATCTCCTTGAGATACATGCGCACCGGATCCCCGGTGAGCATAGCCACCGAAGACTCGGAGGTGCTGCGCTTTTTGGTAGCCTTTTTGCGCGAGGCCACCTTGGGAAGCTGAATGCCAATACCGTCCGGCGCCTTGAGGTCTTCTTCGGCAATGTCTGCGAGAATCTCATCGTCACTTAAGACCGACTCTTCTTCCATGTCAATGCCAATGTCACCGTTTTCTTCGGCGGGGATTCCTTTGGACATATCAATGTCACCAGAATCGGCATCGGAGTCGTCCACCACCACAATACCCTTGTCCTCAATGAAAGAGCTGGCAGTGGCCAGCTGAGCATCGCTCACCTCAAGACCGCTTAACTGTGTGGCAATCTCGCTCATTGAGACGGTTCCCAGCTCCCTGGACTCCTCAACCAGCTTGAGCAGCTCGGTCTCAATAATATCTTGGGGGGTAGCAGCCTCTGAGTTACCTGATTCCTCCGCCCCCGGAGAAGCTTCGGTTTCAGTATCTGGAGCTATTGATGCACCAGCCTTGGCCTTGGGGCTTTTAGCCCTGGGAGTTTTGGGCTTGTCTTTGGCCGGAGATTTTTCTGCTGAATCATTGGTTTTCACGTACACCTACCACTTTCGCATTTTTTGGTAATCAAATAGTTTAGCATACACTAAAGGAAGGTCTTGGGTACCTTGGCAAGTTTTTCTCGGATTACTGCCAGTTCTGACTGTTTTTCTGCTATCTCGCGGAAGAGGGTATTCCCTGCGTTTCCGTCCAAAGCCTTTGCATAGGCGATTTTTGCCAGCGCTATCTCATTTAAGAGCTGCGACTCGCGCAGCATATACATGAGCAAAAATGCATGATCTCTGGCGCTGCCGCTCAAGGTTTGCCGCAGTCCAGTAGAGAGCACCGGCGCATAGGCGGGGGCTGCATCGAGTGCCCGAGCATAGAGCTCGCTGCTTTCAGCCGTTTTATCTGCTGCAGTGAGGGCTTTTGCCAGCTTGGGCAAGTCCTCGCCATCCCATGTGACGCGTTCAAAGGCCTCGGCTAACAGCTCGCGCGTCTCAGGATACTCAATGTAGAGGACGAGCAGCTCGTTTTGCAGGTTTGTGTTGGATGGTGAAGACTGGTCTTTGGCCTGCTCAGACTGGTCTTTGACCTGCTCAGCCTGCCCTTGCGCGCGTGGAGCCTGTAGGCCGTTGAAGAGCGCGAGCGCCTGGGAATACTCCACTCCCAACTGGGGCGCCAATTCATCGGCAATGTAGGTGTTGGCGAGAATTGACCCGCGTATGGGAAGCAGCACCTGAAGCGCAGACCGCAAGGCGGCATGGCGCCCTTCCGGACTGGCAAGATTGGCCTTTTTGAGGCTGTGTTGAATGGCAAAGCGCACCAAGGGCGTTGACTGATCCAAAACAGCCTGTAAGGCCTCTGCGCCCTGCTTGGCCAGCAAATCGGCCGGATCGCTACCCGGCGGCAGCTCCGCAACCTCCAGCATAACGCGAAAGCGCCCGGCCTCGGGGGTGATGTCTTGAGTGATGAGCTCCGCGGCGCGCACCGCGGCTCGGGTGCCTGCTTCGTCACCATCAAAAAGATAGATGACCTTTTTGGCAAAGCGGTTGAGCAGCTTGAGGTGCTCTATGGTCAAGGCGGTGCCCAAGGTGGCCACCGCATTGGTGAATCCCGCCTCATGCATGGCTATTGTGTCGGTGTAACCCTCAACCACGATGGCGGTTCCCTGGCTGGATATGGCAGCCTTGGCCTTATCCAGGGCATAGAGAGTCTCCCGTTTGTGAAACAACAGGGTCTCGGAGGTGTTGAGATACTTGGGCTCCCGCGTGCCAATGACGCGGCCACCAAAGGCGATTACCCTGCCTTGCAAGTCGGCAACCGGAAACATAACGCGCTCATAAAAACGGTCTTGGATATACCCGCGCTGCCCCTTAACGGCTACGTTGGCATCCAGGCATTCCTCGGCGGTGAAGCCCTTACCGCGCAGGTGGTCAAAGAGCATGGTGCCACCCGGGGCATAGCCCATCTGCCAGCGCTTGGCCAGCTCAGTTCCCATGTTGCGTCCGCTGAGATAGGCGCGTGCTGCCTTGGAGCCTGCCTCGGTTGACCTCAGCAGCTGCAGGGCGTAAAACTCGGCACTGGCTTTCATGAGCTCCTGCAAGCGCTGACGTTTGCCGGTTTGCACGCTCCCCTTGGTTTCGGTGAGGGTGATGTTGGCGCGGTCGGCCAGATACCTAACGGCATCAATGAAGTCCATGTTTTGCGTGCGCATCACAAAGCCGTAGGAATCTCCTCCGGCATGACAGCCAAAGCAGTGAAACAGCTGCGAGCGGGGATCAACTTTAAAAGAAGGGGTCTTTTCATCATGAAACGGGCAGCGTCCCCAAAACTCCCTGCCCTTTTGCCTGAGCACGACCGTCTCTTGCACGAGATTGACTAAATCAGTGGCCTCGCGAACCCTGCGGATGTCATCGTCACTGATCAACGCTCTCCACTTTTACTTCTGTTGCTCCTTCGCGGCGTTCTTTTTTGCGGCTTCGTTTGTCTTCGTACATGGTTTCATCAGCGATACTCAAGAGTAGTGAGGCGCTTTTGGTGTTATCCTTGCCCACCTCAACGATTCCAAAGCTAAAGCTCCGGTCGTACTCACTCAAGGCATCTTCTGCGAGCCTGTTGCGCATTTCCTTCAATACTGCGTCTGCCTCTGCGTTGGAGTAGTTGCGCAGGAGCAGCATGAACTCGTCGCCGCCCAGGCGGCAAATAATCGAGGGTGACTCAAACTCAGTGAGCAGCTTTGAAGTGGCGAGGATGTACTCATCGCCGGCAATGTGGCCAAAGGTATCGTTGACGTATTTGAGTCCGTCCATGTCTACAAAGGCTATGCAGAATTCCGCCTTCTCGGCAATCCATTTTTCCAGGGTGATCATGCCGTAGTGGCGTGAATAGGTCCTGGTGAGCGTGTCGAAGAAGGCCACCTGCTTGAGCTCTTCACTCTCACGCTCCATCTCCGTGACATCCACCAGTTTGAGCACCACTGACTTTCTGTCCATCCAGGTGATGGGATAACCGGCAAAGGAGAATATCTGGTTGACCGAGCCATCTTCACCCAAGAGCCTGATGAGGCTTTGGAGGGGAGCCTCCGTACCCTCGTGCTCCTCTTCTTCGTCCTCCGAGTAGCCATCAATCATCTCGTGCAAAAAGGCCTTGACCCGGGCAATGGATTTATCCTCAACGATGTACTGCTTGGGGTCATGATTGGTATAGAGCCACTCGTAGGTGGATCGGTCCACAACAATGATAAGCTCATCAATACTCTTGGTGATACCTTCCAGAAGGTGCGCGGCGTTGCGCGACTCCTCGGCCAGCTGCTGAGTGAGCGTAATCTCGGCGCGCATGGCGCTGTCACGCTCTTTGAGCTGGTCAATCATGTCATTGATGTCCTGAGAGAACATCCCCGCAAAGTGCAGGCGCTGGTTGTAATCACCTTTGGCAATCTGCCCCACCTGCCACGATATATGTTTAAGGGTAGCCTGAAGGTTCTTGAGGCCGCTGGCAATCTCATTATCTGAAGAAATCTTAATGGTGCTGTCGAGCTTGCCTTGGCTGAGCTCCTTGGAGAGCGACCGGTTTTCGCCTATGCATTTTCCAATAAAGAGCAGACCTTTGGCAAGATCCCTAAACGGCTCAGGGAGCAACTCAGGATTAAGCACGGCCTGCTTGGGGGCATAGAGGACATCGCGCAAATAGCCAAACAGAGTATCTGCTGCTAATTGTATTTCCTCTACGGGAAGAGACGTCTCGTCCCCTGCACTCTTCTCGTTATCCAACTATGCTCCTTATAGAATTGCAGTTGGCAGTTTTTGCTACATTACCACGCCGTTAAAGCGACAGGTGCGGTCACCATTTGCCCAGCAGTCAATCTCACGCACATCGTAGTCTTTTTGCGTGTAGGCATTGAGGATGCCGGCAACAAAGCCTTCGTCGTAAGAACACACCGTCTCGTTGGTAACCGGCAGCCCGCTGCAGTCCAGGTCTTCGCTCACCGTAAGGGTCAAGTTGCCGGTTGCAGCGTCAAAGGCCTCCATGCGGAGAATGCCGATTTTTTGCGCCGCCAGGGCAGCTTGCAACTCAGCGACAAAACTGTCCAGGTCTGCATCGAGATTGAGAGAAGCCTTGGCAAACTCAAATCCGGCCAAGAATCCCGCCTCACGGAACAGATCGTTAGCCTTGTCTGCTCCATATTGCTTTGTGAGGATGTCGAGCATGGTAAACTGCATAAGTCTGTATACCAATACCGGCATCTCTTCCCCCAGCTCGCCACGTCCCTGTTTGATGTCGCCAAGGTTTTCCCACTTAAACACGTTGTGTGTTTCCACTGTAGCCTGTTTAAATATGTTATCCATGGTTCTTCACTTTCTCTTCGGGGTCATGACTTTTTAGTTGTGGGTCGTATTGTAACTCGTTTTACTGATTGTATTATGCGAGAAGCAGATAAAGCCATCAAACTGCTGCTAAATGACGTGAATTGTGTGTTTTTTGTGTGCTTATGCAGGGCCAATTGTGTGTTTTTTGTGTGCCTGGGCTACATAAGGTCTTGGGGGTCTATGTCTGCGACCATATTAATGCCAAGAAGTTTCTTTTGTTCCCTCAGTAGAGGCCCCAGCCAACCGGGTATGTCAGCATGTCTTGGAGCCTTTATTAAAACATGCCAACGATGCGAACCTTGGCGCTTTGAGATGACGCAGGGGCTGGGGCCGAGGAGCTTCCATCCCTCGGGTAGTTTGGGGCGGAGGTTCTCCGCCAGCTCAAGAACTTGCTTGCGTACAGCTTGTTCGTCCTTGCCCCAAACCAGTACGTTTGCCAGTCTGCCATAGGGTGGGTAGTTGAGTGCGGCTCGCTCGGCGCTCTCTTGCTCCAACAAGATTGAGCGATCGTGGTAAGCGGCAGCCAGGATGGCGGCATGCTCGGGCCAATAGGTCTGCACAATGACCTTGCCGTCTTTTTCGGCGCGGCCGGCGCGGCCGGCTACCTGCTCTAGGAGCTGCCAGGTGCGCTCAGCGGCGCGAAAGTCCGGAAACTTGAGCGCCATGTCTGCGCGCAGCACGCCCACCAGGGTCACATCGGCAAAATCCAAGCCTTTTGCAATCATCTGGGTGCCCAGCAAAACGCCGCTCTCTGCCGCGGCAAACTCCTCCAAGCGCTTTTCGTGCCCATCTTTGAGGCGCGTGGTATCAGCATCCATGCGCACCAAGGGTGTATTTGCCGGCAAAAACTCCATAAGCTGGCTGGCTGCATACTGCGTGCCGGGCTCCAGCTGCATGAGGTAGGGACTTTGGCACTCCGGGCAAAGCGGCGGAACCGGCGTGCGCCCGTCGCAATAATGACAGAGCAGCTGAGCGGGATTTTTGTGAAAGGTCATTGATGTGTCGCAGTCGGTGCACGTAGGAACAAACCCGCAGTCCCTGCAAAGGAGCACAGAGGCAAATCCCCGTCTGTTGAGCAGCAGTACCGCTTTCTCGCCTTTTTCTATGGTGAGCCTCAGGGCTTCTTTGAGGTTGTAGGAATACAGCGTTCTGTTGCCGGCATGAAACTCAGCCACCATATTCACCACCTCTACCGGCGGCAGCGGCTTACCACTCACCCGCTCGGGCAAAACAATGTGGGTAAATGTGGTACCGAGGGACGGGGTTGGTGTGGTACAGAGGGACGGGGTTGGTGTACCAATTTCCTTGGAAATTGGTACACCAACCCCGTCCCTCTGTACCACACCAACCCCGTCCCTCTGTACCACACCAACCCCGTCCCTCTGTACCACATCAACCCCGTCCCTCGGTACCACTGCAGCTTGAAGGCTCTCAAATGAGGGAGTGGCTGAGCCAAGAATCACCAAGGCTCCGCAGAGTTCAGCACGCTTGATTGCCACATCTCTGCTGACATAGCGTACCTTGGAGCCCTGCTTGTAGGTGCTTTCGTGCTCCTCATCTATCACAATGATCTTGAGGTTATTGAGCGGCGCAAAGAGCGCGGAGCGCGCTCCCACCACTACTTTGGCCCTGCCGCTGCGCACCAGCTCCCATTGGTCAAAGCGCTCTCCGGCGCTGAGGCGCGAGTGCAGCACCGCCACCTCTTCGCCAAAACGGCTCCTAAACCGCGAGACCGTCTGCGGGGTCAGCGAAATCTCAGGCACCAACACGCAGGCTGAGCCGCCCTTGTTGAGCACGCGGCTGATTGCTTGCAGGTACACCTCCGTCTTGCCGGAGCCGGTTACGCCATCTAAGAGCACAACCTTGTGCTCACTTGAATCAAGCATCTTGCTGATGCTCTCCAGTGCCTGCGCTTGTCCTTGTGTAAGCTCGCTCAGTGCTTGCGTGCGTGTGCCCGCTGTTCTGCTGCCTCTGATACGCTGACGATGCTCAATGCAAACAACTCCCCGTTTTTCCAGTGACTGCAGGGCAGAAGCCGGATTCTCCACGCTGAGTGCCAGATCCTGCACCCGCATCTCGCCAAAACGCAGCGTCTCCATCACCGCACGTTGCTTGATTGCTTTTTTGGGGGGCTCATAGTCTGCTGCGTTGTCGCTCAGGTAAACCCAGCGGTCATCTACCGGCCCGGCCTGGGGATGCACCATGAACCAGTTGCCGGCGGCATCCTTTTTGAGCTTAGACGTGCCGCCGGGCGGCACAAAGAGGCGTATGCAGTCACTCAGCGCTGCCAGGTACTCGCGCGCCATCCAAAAGGCAAGCTCCACGGATGAAGCCTCAAAAAGCGGCGTGGAGAGCAACTCCCGCACCGGCTTAATCCGCGACTCATCCAGGCCAGAACTGGCTTGCCCAGAGAGCCCCACTATATAACCCAAACACGGACGATTGGCAAAGTCAACCAATACCGAACAGCCCACCTGGGCTGCGTCTTGCAGATGTGGCGGCACGGCATATTCATAGGCACTGTCCAGCGCCCTCGTAGGTATGTCTAGAACTATTTGCGCGTAAAGATTGGAACAGGGGGACGGGGTTAGTGTACCAATTTTGGCTAAAGCCAAAATTGGTACACTAACCCCGTCCCCCTGTTCCAATCTATCTTCCAACGCTGGCATTGGGCACAGCCAATACTTCAAGGGCTTCTGACAGCACGTCTATAGAGAACTTGCTGCCCTCGAGCTTTTCTCCATCGCATTGGGCGGGAGGCTGATTTTCAAACTCCAGCTCCACTCGTGGCAGCTTGTGGTAGGAGATACCCTTGAGGTGCTCGTGCTTGCCCGTCTTCATCTGAGTGAGGTAGTAGAGAGCAGAGAGTTTACTGATGCCAGAAACCAGGTACATATCAAGCATGCCATCAACGATGCTCGCGTTGGGTGCCACCCTGAATCCGCCCCCATAGGTTGGGCCGTTTTGCACGGCAAGCAACAAGGCCTTGAGTGAGTACTCTTCTCTGCCTTCAACCCTCACCTTGACGTTATGCGCATGAAACTCGTGCAGGATTGCACCGATGGCCGCCTGAGCGTAGAGCACGCCGCCGCGCGTCTTGGTGGTGAGGCGCAGTTTTTCAGTGTTGAGGGCAACCGCGGCGTCTACTCCAAAACTCAGGGTCTCAAGAAAGTAGGTGCTGTTGACCCGCCCTACGTCCACCTTGAATGCCTCGCACTGGGGCAGAGTGGCCACGGCTTTGAGGGGGTCTAGCGGAAAGCCCAGCGTGCGAGCGTAGTCGTTTCCGGATCCGGCCGGAATGGGCGCCAGGATTGGTCTTTTTTCACCTTTGCGCGCCACCAGGGTCTGAGCAAGATCATGCACACTCCCGTCACCGCTTAAGCAGCAGAGCACGTCAACCTGTGCTGTTTGTCCAACTTCCCTTATGTGCTCCCTGCTCTTGGTCTCCTGAACCTCCAGCTCCGCAGCAGGAAAGAGAGCCCGCAGTGCTTCTGCCACCTGGGAAGCAACCCTGCCTCCCATGCCAGAACCGGAGCCAGCATGAACGAGTAACATGATTGAGCGATAATCCGTTTGCACTGCGTTCTCCTCTTGTTGTAAGTTTAATTGGGCTCGAGTACCGTTATGATAGTACACGCAGTTCTTCACAATACTATACAACAGCAAGTGATTGATGATGAGCAAACGAGTTTTTTTAGATTATGCCGCCACTGCGCCTCTGTTGCCCGAGGTGCATGAGTTGCTGTGCGGCGCTTCGTCCGGCGCTTCGTTCGGCGCTTCGCTCCTAGGCTTAGGGAATGCCTCCTCTCTCTACCGCGAGGGAAGGCTTGCGCGGGAGACTTTGGAGCAGGCGCGCCTGAACCTGGCGGAGGTTTTACGTTGCTCTCCGCAGGAGTTGTATTTTTGTTCCGGCGGCACCGAAGCAGCAGGGACGCTGGTTGAAGGTATTGCACATGGTGCCTTGGAGAAATTTGGCAAGAACCAAGCGCGCATGCATGTGCTTTGCGCTGCATTTGAGCACCACGCTGTTTTGAAC
Source organism: Coriobacteriia bacterium (assembly GCA_009784425.1). Lineage (GTDB taxonomy): Bacteria > Actinomycetota > Coriobacteriia > Coriobacteriales > UBA8131 > WQXH01. The sequence continues at coordinate 15,702 of WRBR01000041.1, forward strand.
AGCGCGCTTTCTCTTAAGCGATTAGGTTTTGAAGTGGAGCTGCTTCGTCCCAACCGCGAGGGGCGTATCACTCTGGAGAGCCTTGAGTCCGCCCTGCGCCCGGACACCCTCATGGTAGCAGTGATGCTGGCTCAAAACGAGCTGGGCACCGTGCAAGACATTGCCGGCCTTGCTGCACTTGCCCACAGCACGGGCGCCCTGTTTGTGAGTGACTGCGTGCAGGGTCTTGGCAAATTGCCACTTTATTTGGCAGATTTTGGTGTTGATGCCGCCTGTTTCTCGTCTCATAAGATAGGCGGTCCGTTTGGTGTAGGTGCCTTCTTCCTCCGTCACTCTGTGCCTTTTTTACCCCGACAGCTCGGCGGTGGACAAGAGCGAAAGCTCAGGAGCGGCACTCAGGATGTGCCTGGGGCGCTAGGCTTTGCACTCGCTGCTCAATTAGAGACCGCTGCCTTTGCTGCCGGCGAAGGCGCACGGCAGGCGCTTCTCAGGGACAAGCTCCTCGCTGATTTGGTAACAGCAAGCAATCGCATCCGCTCCACCGTGCCCATTGCAGCGGGCAACATTACCAGTCATCTCCCCGGCCATCTGCACCTGTTAGTGCAAGGCATCGAAAGCCAAACCATGATCCTCAAGCTCGACGAACTGGGCTTTGCAGTCAGCGGCGGAGCAGCCTGCAGCACCAACTCTCTCGACCCCAGCCACGTACTCATGTCCACGGGAATCTCCAAGGACGATGCCTACGGCGCACTCCGCATATCCCTGGGCCGCAACACTACTGTGGAAGATTGTTCCCGCTTTACCAAAGCCCTGCTTTCTATCCTATAATGATTCTATGACGAGAGAAATAACAGATTCACATACTCATACCTGGTTCTCGGGTCACGGCTCAGGCACGGTGGATGATGTGGTGCGGGAGGCAGTTGACCAGGGCATGACCATGGTGGCGCTTACCGAGCATCTTCCTCTGCCGCTTGAGGTTGACCCCGATAACAGCTATGGCATGAGCCCCGAGCAGGTGGATGAATACTTTGCCCTGCTGGATGAGGCGCGTCTTACGTATCCTGAGATTGAGATTATCTCGGGCATTGAGCTCGATTGGCGCTTTGGCGCCGAAGAATACCTGCTTGACTGGTTGGCGCGGTATCCCTTTGAGCTGGTGCTGGGCAGCGTACACATGCTCTCTTATCCTAACGGTGATCATTGGGAGTTTGATCACCCAGCCTATGTTGATGGGTGGAAGGTGCGCGATGAAGAGGGTGTTTGGCGTGAGTACTTCGATCTTTGGATGCAGGCAATCACCAGCAAGGTTCCCTTTGACATGATGCCTCACCCGGACTTGCCTAAAAAGATGGGTTTTAAGCCAACCTTTGATACCACCGAGTATTACCAGGCAATGGCCGAGGCGGCAGCACGCGCCGGGGTTTTGGTGGAGGTAAATACCTCAGGGCTGCACAAACCCGTAGGCGAGCTGTACCCGGCACCGGCGCTTCTGAGGGAATTCTACCTGGCCGGCGTACCCTGCACCATGTCATCAGATGCCCACTCGCCCAAACATGTCGGGCGCAACTTTGAAGAAGGTTACGCCGCCCTCAGAGCCGCCGGCTACACCCAAATCACCGTACCCACCCGCTCCGGCGACCGACGTGTAATTGAGCTTTAGTACCTCATTTTCAAACTTGTTACAATTTTATGATATTTGTCGTGCTGAGAAAATAGTGCTATACTTCTCAGTGGCAGTGCCCGCCAGATGTAGGGCTCGGGTACGCCTTGATTTTTGTGAGACGGAGATCTTACGGTCTCCGTCTCTTGTTATCGCGACGTAAGTGCCGCACCCGCCATTTGCGCACTGAACTCACTAGGGCAACAATCGCTGACACAATGGTCGCAACCGCTGCAGCATCGTGAAGTACGCTCATCAGATTCACCTCCTTCCTAGGATGAGGCGTCCCCGAGAGGCGGACACTGCTGCTAAGTATTATAGCATACTACATTTATTTTATTTCGTTGATAGTACTAAAAGTTTTTAACTCTTTGTTATTGCGGCGCGGATTGCTTGCATAGCGGCTACGGGGTCTGGCTGGCCGTAGATGGCGTTGCCGGCTACGAGCATTTCTGCTCCTGCTTTGGCGGCAAG
>WRBR01000042.1 GCA_009784425.1 Coriobacteriia bacterium
TACTATCAGCCTGAGGCCTACGTGCCCACCACCGATACCTTCATTGAAAAAGACGCCTCAATCAACGAGGAGGTTGAAAAGCTCCGTCACGCAGCCACGGCCGCTCTGCTTTCCCGCAATGACGTGGTGGTAGTGGCGAGCGTATCCTGCATCTACGGCATTGGCTCTCCTGATGATTATGCAGGCATGGCGGTGTTTCTTGATAAAAGTTTGGAGCTCAGCCGCGAGAAGCTCATCTACCAGCTCATCGACATTCAGTACGACCGCAATGACTATGAGCTTTTAAGGGGAACATTCAGGGTGCGCGGTGACTCGGTAGACATATTTCCACCCTACGGCGATCATCCGCTCAGGGTGGAGTTCTTTGGCGACGAGATTGAGAACATCTACGAAGTTGATCAGCTGAGCGGTGAGATTCTCAACTCCTACAAAGCTATGCCGGTTTGGCCGGCCTCTCACTACGTGACTGCCCGCCCCAAGATTGAGAAGGCGCTTGGCACTATTGAAGAGGAGTTACAGGGTCGTCTTGGCGAGCTCAAAGGCAATGGCAAGCTCCTTGAGGCGCAGCGCCTAGATCAGCGCACCAATTACGACCTTGAGATGCTTGAGACCATGAGCTTTTGCTCGGGCATTGAGAATTACTCGCGACATTTAGACGGGCGTGAGCCCGGAGAGCCGCCCTTTACACTCATTGACTATTTTCCGGAGGATTTCTTTTGCATTATCGATGAGAGTCACGTGACGGTGCCACAGATTGGGGGCATGTACGAGGGAGACCGCTCACGTAAAACCACCTTGGTTGAGCACGGGTTCAGGCTGCCGAGCGCCCTGGATAACCGCCCGCTGCGCTTTGACGAGTTTGAACAGCGTATCAAGCAGTTTGTCTACGTAAGTGCCACGCCCGGCGACTACGAGGAGCGCATACAACAACAGCTGGTTGAGCAGATAATACGGCCCACCGGTCTCTTGGATCCAGAGATTGAGGTGCGTCCGGCCAAGGGGCAGATAGAAGACATCGTAGACGAGGCCAAGCTGCGAGCCGAGAAAAAGGAGCGGGTGCTGATTACCACGCTCACCAAGAAGATGGCAGAAGACCTCACCGACTTTCTGCTTGACCGACATGTGAACGCCCGTTACATGCACTCGGATATCGGCACGCTTGAGCGCATAGAGATACTCCGCGCCTTGCGCAAGGGCGAGTTTGACGTGCTGGTGGGCATCAATTTGCTGAGAGAAGGCTTAGATCTTCCGGAGGTAACCCTGGTTGCCATCCTGGACGCCGACAAGGAGGGCTTTCTCAGAAACAGACGCTCTCTCATACAGACCATTGGTAGGGCAGCACGAAATGTTTCGGGTAAGGTGCTGATGTATGCCGATAAACTCACCGGATCTATGGAGATAGCCATTGACGAGACCAGACGCCGCAGGCAACTACAAATGGAATTCAACACGCAGCATGGCATTGAGCCACAAACCGTACGCAAGGCTATCAGCGACATCATGGATTATATGGAGCTCGCCGGCGTTGTTGAAGAAGAGACCACCGAGGTGGTTGCCAACGAGCTAGCTGCACTCGGTAAAAGCGAGGCGCTCCGTATCATCGGCTCTATGGAAGACGAGATGGCCGAAGCAGCCTCCAACATGGACTTTGAACGCGCCGCCCGCCTTCGTGACCAGGCAGTAAAACTCCGCGCCGCCCTAGAAGGCACCGACGAAACAGCCATTCTCGACCGCCTGAGAGAAAGCGCCCGTAGAGGCGGCAAATACGGCACCCGAAAGTCCCGCGCCCGCTCTCGAAAGTGACTCACTGAAAACGGGGGAACTGGCTCTCTCGGTGGAACAGGGGGACGGGGTTAGTGTTCCAATTTGACCAAGGTCAAATTGGAACACTAACCCCGTCCCCCTGTTCCACCGAGAGAGCCAGTTCCCCCGTTTTCAGTGAGTCACTTAAGGTATAGTATTTGATGAATCAACCAATAAGCATAAGGAGCAAGCATGACCAGGCGTGACAAAGTTAATTACTACTTGGATATCGCTGAGCAGGTATCCAACAGAGGTACCTGTATCAGGAGGCACTTTGGAGCAGTCATCGTCAAAGATGACGAGGTTATTTCAACCGGTTACGTAGGCGCTCCGCGGGGGAGAAAAAACTGTTCGGATCTAAACTCGTGCATTCGTGAGGAGCGACAGGTTCCTCGCGGTGAGAGATATGAGCTGTGCCGGAGTGTGCACGCAGAGGCAAACGCCATTATCAGTGCCGCGCGCAAGGACATGATAGGAAGCTCGCTTTATCTCGTTGGCATTGACATGAGCACGGGTGAGTACGTTGAAAACGCAAACTGTTGCGCTATGTGCAAGCGACAGGCGCTTAACGCCGGCATAGAAAAAGTGTACATTAGGGATAACTCTGATGAGTTTAGAGTAGTTGAGGTTGCAGACTGGATAGATAACGACGACTCTCTCTCAGACGAGCTGGGATACTAAAGGCAGTTCATAGTAGAATAGACTTGAGTTTTGTAGTGGGCGGGTAGAGTTTGCAGACTACAGATGGGAGCTCAGTCAAATATGGGTACCAATTTTCAGCCTGGACATTTGCCTCCGCCTAACACACAGCCGATACAGCTGCCACCACCAAATAGAGAGCCGGTAGTGTTAGCGCCGCCGGGCACGCAGCCGGTACAGTTGCCGCCACCGCCGCCGCCGGGCATGCAGCCGGTAAAGTTGCCGCCGCGCTACGTAACAGCTGCAAACCAAGAGCAACTCTATGACTACTACGCCTTTATCAGCTACAGCAGAAAAGACGAAAAGTGGGCACAATGGCTACAGAAAAAGCTGGAGCATTATCAGCTGCCCTCGGTAATCAGAAAAGAAGACAGCACGCTCCCCAAAAAGATCCAACCCATCTTCCGTGATAAAACTGACCTGACTACCGGGCAGCTTCAAGCAGCACTAATCAGAGAACTCAACGCATCAAAGAAGCTCATAGTGCTTTGTTCACCAACATCAGCTCGCTCCAGGTGGGTTAACGAGGAGGTGTTGCAGTTCATCTCACAAGGGCGCATCGCCGATATCATCCCGGTAATCATCGAAGGCAGCACCTCTAAAACAGATGAGACTGCCTGCTATCCTCCGGCGCTCAGAATCTCTGGCGGTCAGCAGCTCCTCGGCATTTCAATACCAGACCTGGGAAAGAGCGATACCTTCCTGAGGGTGGTGGCCGGAATCTTGGACATCAAATTTGATCAGCTCAAGCGGCGGAACGCCCAGCGCAAGAAGCGCCAGAGGTTCATCGCTGCTGCAGCAACGTTTGTAGTACTGGCAATTGCGGGTATTGGTGGATATCAGGCTTGGGACTACTACGTGCCCCATGAGAGTTACTACGCGGATTACGTGCTACGCTGGGGTGTACCGGAAGGCATCGGTGAGCTCACAAAGAAGGAGCTCGCCTCAAGGGAAGGTCACTACATCATCGTCACGCAACAGAGGCAGGTTAAGCAGCTCATTCATGCAAATTCCGCAGGTATTCCAAGCATTCACCAAGACAATGAGCACATCGACCGACCGATGATCTCGCATTTCTATTATCGCGATGACGGAAACATCGAATACGTTGAGTTCCTTGATCATAACCACCGAGTGCTCGCAACCCAGGTCTATACCACCGACTTGCTTGCCGCTGACTTTCAAGTCAGCGCAGCTGACAGCTCAGTGAGAACGCTGGCCGGAGCAACCACGAGTAACGCGGTTGGACTGTTTGACTTTGGAACTGCGGACTTTGATGACGGTGCCGTACAAAGGAGCGACATTGCACGTTATGCATTTGAGTACAACAATGACGGTTACGTCACTCAGATCATCTATATGCGCGATCGCCGCACGCCCATCCTTGATGCGGACGGCATCGGCGGCCTGGAGTATACCCTTGACACGCTGGGAAGACCCATTGAAGTGCGCTATCTTGGATTAGATGGCCAACTACCCAGCCTTGGTTTTCTGTAGATGAGAAAGGCGACGATTAACCCGGAAGCAAACACCAAAAACGAAAACGTAAATGCGATTTCCCATATGCTGTTGGAGAGCTCCATAAGCGATCCTCCTCGAGTGAGTAGTAGAATTCAATTATTGAAGGACTTTGAGCCCTTTTATGTGAGTCTAATAACTCTTCTATTGCGTGTTAGGGGTAGGCGGCCAGCTCACTCAGACTAATTATTGACCCAGGCCTGACTTGCCCACGTCATAATACGCCAGCTGGGGTGTGACTCGGTTTTGATGAGATAGTAGTCATAATAATAAGCTGACTCGTGCACTGTGCCGGTTGAGTTGTTCTCAAAAACATACGTTGCCTCTGCGCACACTATGGCAGTGTCAATAAGATCCTTATGTTGGTCTTGGTAGTATTCAATTTCGTAGTCTTCCATTTGCGCGTTGGCGTTTTGAATGCTAATGGTAAGCGAAACAAGGGTAAAGCCTTCCACATCAAAGTTGTACTCATCGGCTCTGTACAGAATCTGACTGAGGCCTTTGGTGTCGCGCGCAGTGTAGAGCTCTGCAAACAGTAGCACGGTGTCTGCGGGTGAAAGGTTGCTGCCTTGTGTTGAGTTGTTTCCACCTGTGTTGTTTCCGCTTGAGTTGTTGTTTGCTCCGGTATTGTTGCAGCCGCTGAGAACTCCCAGGGACAGCACAATTACGAGTAGCATAGTGACCAGTTTTTTCATTTTACGCTCCTTTGAATTAGCAAGAGACTTACCTTTTCCCATTCTCTTGCCCTGTTACCTCCACTCCAAACAATAACACGTTTTATCCAGTCAGTGTGTATCAGAAAACAAACTTTTTTACTTGAGACACATTGCCGTCTTTGTCCATGTGATAGACAGAATGTAAAAATTTTGACATTTTGCATTAACCATATTGCAAGCACGGTTGCTGGTACTATAATGAAGAGGACTTTTTAAAAGCGGGTAAGCAATTTGGGAGAAAATTAGAAGTGTAAGAGTAAAGCCTGGGGGGGCCAGGCTTAATCAAGCTGTCTGGAGAAATCAGAATAGAGGAGGAAACATGTCTGAACAACAAGCAGGATGGTATCCGTCTGGAGACGGCGTAAGGCTGCGCTACTTCGACGGAACACAGTGGACCGAAGACTACACTGACGCAGGAGCTGCAGAGCTCGGAGCCTCCGCGCCACCTGTACCACCGACGCAGCCGGCAGCTCAGCCGGCGCAAGCCCCTCAGCCCTTTCAGGCGCCCGGTGTAGCGCCCCAGTACGCCCCACAGGCACCTCAGGCACCGCCTGCAACACCATACGGCGCAGCGCCGCCACAGGCACCGCAGTATGCTCCGCAAGCCCCTCAGTACAGCCAACAAGCCCCGCCGCCGCCATACGGTGCCGTAGTGCCCGCAGGAAATAAGGGAAAATTGCTGGCATTCATTGCTATGGGCTTGGCTGCTGTTGCGCTTCTCGTTGCCTTTATCCCCATTCTTGCCGCTCAGGTGAGTATCATGTGGGTCAGTTTTGTGATTCTTATCATCGCCTTGCCACTTGGCATTGTAGGCTTTATCCAAGGCAAGGGCGGCAAAGGCCCTAAGGGGATTACGCTCGCAGGCTTCCTGGCCCCTGCTGCGGTGCTAGTTATTACCATCATCTGGATGCTGGTTGTTTCGGTTTCGCCCGAGGCGTTTTTGGCTGACTCTCAAAACAATCAGAACAGCAACAATATCACGGTCACTGATCCCGTCAATAACAACAGCAATAACGACAACAACAACAATGTCAGCAATGAAAACAATGACAATAACAATGTGATTAATGTTCCTGACGTACCAAGTAATGGTGGCTCAAACAATCCTCCTCAAGAAATCTCTGGGGATGTCATTGGCCAGGTGGGCACCAAGTATGCAACAAGGTGGTTTGACTTTACGGTCAATAGTATGCAGGTTGCCTCAAGCTTTGGAAGCGTCACTGCTGGTTCCGGAAACAGTCTGGTGATTGCCAACGTCACCATTACCAGCACCTTTGATACCCCTCAACCCTATGGTACCTTTGATTGGTTTGTAGATGACGACTCTTTGAGCAGCTTCATCTATGCGCTTGATCCAGTCAGTGGCAACAACACTATGATGCCTGCTGAATTTACCCTGAATCCCGGACAAACCGTTACCTATGACGTAGTTATCGAGTATCCGTCTAACCTTTCAAACCCCCAGTTCACCTACGTTGAGTTTGGTGCAAGCGGCACAGTATTTAACCGCTTTAGTATTCCCATCAAGTAGGGGAGAGCTCACGTAGTGATTGCCTCTGGCCTGGACGCTCTGCTGTCCAGGCTTCATGGGAAGGAGTTGAAAAAGATGAAATCGATTAAGAGCGGTATTGGCTTGTTAGCCCGCTTGATGTTGATATTTACGCTTGCGGTAACACTCTCATCCTGCTCGCTTCTTGGCCCGCTTGGACTGGGCGGTGGCGGTAACGCTTTGAGCAACGACTCAATTGTAACTAGAGCCGGGGATTCCTGGGTCATCTACTGGTACATGTGTGGCAGCGATTTGGAAACCAGATGGGGCTGTGCAACCAAGGACCTCGAGGAGATGTTGGCAGTTACGCTCCCGGATAATGTGGAAATCATCATCCAAACGGGTGGTGCCCTTGATTGGCAAAACAACATCGACCCCAACTCACGCCAGATACTGCGCTACAGCAGTGCGGGCGCTGAGCTCCTCGAAAACTGGTCAGTGGCAAACATGGGCAACCCGGAAACACTCATTGAGTTTCTCAACTACTGTAACAGCAATTACCCTGCTGACCGGCGCATGCTCCTGTTTTGGGATCATGGCGGAGGCAGCCTCGGCGGCGTTTGCAACGACGAGCAATTTGATATGGAATCCTTGAGTCTCTATGACCTGGAGTATGCGCTTAAGTCTACTTCACAAACCAATGACGGCTCGCCGCTTTATGAGTTGGTTGGCTTTGATGCCTGCCTAATGGCGAGTATTGATGTGGCGGCAGTGTTTACTGACTATGCCCGCTACATGGTGGCGTCACAAGAGATTGAGCCGGGAGATGGTTGGGAATACACCGGTTTGCTCAGTGCTCTCTCCGCTGATACAAGCATGGACGGCGCTGAGTTTGGACGCGAGATCTGTGACTCGTATCTAGCGTCTATGGATAGAAACTCAATCAACATAGCTACCCTCTCAGTTGTTGATTTACATGAGTGCAAGCGGCTTCTTGATGCCTATGACCGTCTTGGAGACGAAGTGCTGGTCTATGCCAGCATGAACCACAATTACCTGGGAGCTTACTCACGACTTGCTATGGAGACAGATAACTTCTATAACAGTCCTTCTACCGGATATACCAACATGATGGACTTAGGCGATTTGGTGCTCAGAGGGCAGGAGCAGGGGCTCTTTCCTCTCTACGGAAACAAGGTCCTTGATGCGCTGCGCGGCTGCGTGGTTTATCAGGTTACCGGGCCCGGTCACTCACGTGCCTGGGGCCTGTCCTGCTTCTACAACTATGCAGGAAGCCCCATTTCCACTCAAAAATTCCTCAATCTCAGCAAAAATACGGGATACAACTACTTTAACGAGTATATGTATGAGGGAGAGCTATCAAATGAAGGCGTAGAGTATGTAAAGGTGGCAAGCGCCAACCTCACCGGGCAGAGTGTGACCCCCACCAGAATCGATACCTCAGGGCTCAAACAGCTCGAAGGCCACCCGCTGGTCTTGGGAGCAAGTGGGCAATGGCAGCTTAATGTGGGGAGCGAACTCGCCGGTCAGATTGCAGCCGTTTACACCACACAGGCGTGGGTCAGCCCGGATTCCGATGTTCCTGGTTTTCTGGGGCTTTACGGCATGAGTGGCTGGTTCCCCAAGGATTATGAGAACGGTCTTTTTACGGCAAACTTCCAAAACGACTGGGGTGCGCTTGGCAATCTACCCCTTTATATGGAACCTATGAGCAGCGATGTGGCCGGCGACCTTTACACGGCGCCTGTCTTGATCAACGAAGAGCGGTACTCTTTGATTATCATGCAAAACCGTGAAACGGGCGGCTTTGAGCTCTTGGGCGCCGCGCTGCCCGTTGATACGCAAACCGGCATGGCAGGAAAGGAGCTCTACCAGCTCCAAGACGGCGACCGGGTTCAGGCAATCATGTACTGCTTGCTGGCCGAGGGCGTTATTGATCAGATAACTGGCTCCCGCCTCTTTGACATGCCCCTTGGTGAAACTACTTATAGGAGCGACATGATAGTGCACCTGCGCCCGGTTTCTGGTCTCTCGGTGTATGAGGCCGGGGTTACCTCGCACTTCATAATCAAATTTGTCATAGTTGATTATGCAGGCAACACCTATTACTCCGCCGGTGGTTATTACGCGGTAACCGACGGCGTGGTGCAACCCTATGAAGGAACTCTTGGAAACTGGTAGACTTATTGCATAAAGAACTGATTGTTTGACAGGAGATATGATGAAAAAGGTTTTAGTTGCAGCACTGATAATTGTCCTTGGCCTCGCACTCATTGGCTGCGCTGGCTCCTCAACAGAAACTGCCGCCGCCCTGGACAAGACCGTTACCATAGCAGACGGAGAGATATCGTTTAAGGTATCGTCTGATTGGAAGCAAACAGAGGGATTGGTTGACAGTGGAGTACATGAGTACCTCTTTCAAGCTGGCACTGGAATGTTCTCAATTACGCACTACAGCTACAGTGCCGCTGGCCCCGATGAAGGATTAGAGTCAATAAAGCAGCTCTACGCAGAAACATATAACGTGACCGATTTCAAGGAGATCTCACGCAACGAGAGTTCAAGAGACGGCATGACCATAGTAGTGTTTGAGTATTCCTATAACGACCCAGACGATGGTGAAACCATTGAAAGGCTTGCCTACATCTCAAAGGGCAAGCAACAAGTGGTCATCTTTTACTTAAATTATGCCGACCGCTTTAATCCTGCCAATTTTGACGCACTGCTCAACTCCTTACAGTGGAAGTAAACGGTCACCACTAACGTAATTATTAAACGGGGCATCAACACACTGATGCCCCGTTCGTCATTGTTGTCCTCTTCCCTCATTTTGGTCTTGACCTAGAGTCTTAACTATTCAAGTTAGCTTACAGGGTAGGGGAGTCCTCTCTCTCAAAATCGAGGATGTCTCCCGGCCTGCAATCGAGGATTTCGCAAATAGCCTCCAGGGTAGAGAACCTGATCCCTCTGACTCTGCCGTTCTTAAGTTTTGAGAGGTTACCCTCTGCAATTCCAACCCTTGCAGCGAGTTCATTGAGCGACATCTTTCTATCTACCATTACTCTGTCAAGACGCATGATGATCGGCATAATGGCCACCTACACAATCTCGTCAGTGTTGGCTTGCAGCTTTGCGCCATTTTGGAATATCAATGCAAGGCAGTACATGATTGTTGCAGCAATAAGTGCAAAAACCACCGAGGTAATCGTTGGTGACACCACAAAACCTGTCATAATTGCCGGAATACCTGAGAGGCGTATGAGCACCAACATGAGTTCAAGCAGCAGATGAGGAAGTGCAAGCACCAAAAACAGCACTAAGGCAAATATCTTCATGTGGAGCACGCTCTTGCGGGTAAAAGGAGACTGCTCCTTTTTGATTGAGTAGAAGATAAAAGCCAGATATCCCAGAGCAGCTGCTTGAAGGAAGGGAACTGTCAACCAGGTCCATGAAGTTATCATGTTGCTGTATTCCCCCTGATTGCTCTCCAGGGCAGTAACCCAGATTACATCCCAGATTCCACTGGCAATTAAGATACAGCCCGTCAGCAACGAGGACGCGATGAGTATGTTGCAGACCGAGATGATTTTCTTTCTAGCTATCTCCATGTGAGCCTCCTGAGATTTAGACTAAAGGAGCTGTCTTTGTTAAATGATCTCTTCGTTGTCTTCCCGCAAGAGTATTCCGTATTGGATAATCAGCGCAAGGCTATAGATTGCTGCACCTGTGATGAGTATCAAGACGGTAAAGTTTATTAGAGTGCTCTCAAAAAACGGCTGTTCACCAGTGAAAACCAACAAAAAGTCGTGAATCCAGCCGTGGAGAAACAATCCAAGAGGCAGGATAACAGCCAACACTTTTAGTTGCTTGACTGTTTGAAGAGTAAAGGGGTTTTGGGTTTTTCTCATAGTCAAGAACATGAAGGCCAGAAAACCCAGGGCTATTGCGCGAAGGAGGGGCATGAAAAACCAATATCCAAAAGTGATTCTATTGTCAACGATAAGCACGCTCCCATTAATCAGGCGCAACCCACTTGCAACACTATAGACGCCATTGATGAGTATAAAGCAGATTAACAGCACCAAGATCGCTATCACCACGGTAGAGATTGTCTTAATATTGCGCTTTGAGTTATCCATACTACCCTCCACACACTAGAAGTGAGGACAGTATAACATATTACGACAAGTATATGACGTTTTGCGTCACATCAGAATTGACAGGGAGGCAAAGTCTCGCCCTTTCCACTCCAAGCCCCGTCACTTTATGTTTGACCGCGACCTTACAAACGAGCTGAATCCAACAGTACTGTGTATATCTACTTACATTATCAAGCATTCCTAGATTATCTGTGCTAATATTGACATATGTCAAGACTTATTGAGGACATAGAGCGTTTGCGAGGACTCGGTAGTATTCCTGTAGAGTACTCTGCACTGCGCTTGCTTTACAGGGACTATGCTTCTCCAGCAAGCAAAGTAGCTGAGCTCTGCAAACAGGGCTTACTGCTACGTATCCAGAAGGGCTGGTACCTGGTGTCCGAGGTAGTCAGCAATCAGCGCCCAAACGCCAACCTTATTGCCAATCATCTTTACGGCCCGTCTTATGTTTCGCTGGAAAGTGCTCTACAGGAATATGGGCTCATCCCAGAGGCTGTCTACTCCACAGAGTCCGTCACAGCGAGAAGATCTAAGCAGTACGCAACGCAGCTCGGCGCTTTTCACTACCACCGTGTACCCAGCAACTACTACAGTATTGGTGTGACAAGGCAAAAGACGCAGGCCGGTTACAACTACCTTATAGCCTCGCCAGAGAAGGCTCTTTGCGACCACTTTGTCAAGACCGGTGGCGTGCAGGTGCGCTCAAGAAAGGCAATGCTTGAATACCTGGATGGTTCGTTACGTATTGACACCAGTCGCCTAGCTACTTTTGACCCAGGCATTATCGAAGCTGCGGCTGCGGCAGGGTCAAAGCAGAAGACCTTATGCTACTTAAAGGAGGCAGTGGAATGGCTGAGTTGAACCCAATCATTCAACAGATGCTTAATGACCGCACCGAGGCAAACCAGCCGGGCGGCAAGCGGGTAATCCATGAGGTTCTCCAGCAAATCATACTGGCAGGATTATATCGAGGCGGCTTTTTCGACAAGGCGGCATTCTACGGCGGCACCTGCTTGAGGCTCTTTTATGACCTGCAGCGCTTTTCTGAAGATTTGGATTTTTCTCTTCTTGCACCTGATCAAAACTTTGATTTAACGAGATACTTTGATGCAATCCTTACCGAACTCAGTGCTTACGGCTGTGAAGCAGAGATTAAGAAAAGGGAGAAAACAAGGCAAACAGCCATCGAGTCCGCATTTCTCAAGAGCGATACCGCGCTCTATAACTTGGAGGCTGAAGTGCAGGGAAAGGTAACACTGAAGATTGAAGTGGACACCAATCCGCCCGGAGGCTTTTCAGTTGAGCCACTGGCTTTGCTGGAGCCGTTTACCTTCTTGGTTAGCTGTTACGTACTCCCGGACCTTTATGCGGGAAAGATGAACGCATTGTTCTACCGCCAGTGGCAAAGCCGGGTGAAAGGGCGTGATTGGTACGACTTTATCTGGTATGTGCGCCGCAACATAGCTCTTAATCTTGAGCATTTCAACATCCGCGCAGGGGAGCAATCTCTCGAACTGTTTCCTGGCCCTTTCACGCAGGATACCTTCTTGCTGGCATTGCAAGAGAAGATTGAATCTACAGACCTGGTTGCCGCCAGGGAAGAGGTACGTCCCTTCGTACGCAACAGCCTGGAGCTAGAAGTCTGGTCAAAAGATTTCTTCATGCAACTGGTTGATAAGATACGCTTTCTCTAAAGGTAGTCAAAACTACACGCTCCCGGTGACTTCCTGATGGCACCTGTCACAAATCAACCCGATGCAATTCTGCGTAATTTTCAACGATAGTGTCCAGGGAGTTTTCTGAACGTCCCTTTAGGTGTTGGTCAAAGAACGCAAGCGTAAGCGCTTGAGTGATCTCGAGAGACGTGGCTGCTTTGGTTGTTCCTACTCCAAAGAGTTGATCCAGCGGTTTACCTAAGACAAAACCTAAATCCGAAAAGGCAGAGTGTTGGCTACCCTCAATAAGGAAAAGTGTTTGAGTGCGCGCCAGAATATCTGAGAACTCAAGGATAGCTTCCAGCGTCCTTTGCTTGTTTTCTTCATAAGCTGCCTCGCTTCCAAAGCTCTCAAGCATCAGTGCGCTGTAGTCCCTTGGTAAGTCCTCTAGCTTGGGCAGCACTGCCTCAGGACAAACTACCCAATTATCCTCATTAGTAATCAGAAGGATTGGTGCCGCTTCCGTATTTGAATTGTGAATGAGTTGAGGGACGCCATCCAAATTGATAGCAGCATTAATCCTGCTGTCATTAATCGCTAGATAGTAAGCGGCAGTGCCGCCCAGTGAATGACCGACCATTCCTAGGCTGCCTAGGTTGAGACGTTCTTTAAATAAGGAGCTCCTTTCGCCGCTGTTCAACTCTTCTAAGACATTTATGACGAATATCGCATCGCCAGCCGTGATTTGAACCAGATCAAGACTGATTTGAGGATAGATGTTCCCAGAGTAGACTGGTGACTCACTCATCCCCACTATCCCTCCTGGCAACAACGCTGCGCCGTTCATAAAGGTGTGATCAATGGCAGCAACGATATACCCGTGGCTAGCCAAGTCCTCACATTGCGTAGTGTAGAGCTCTATGGAGTATCCCCATCCGTGCGAGAAAAGGATAACCGGATAGCTCGAGTGCTGCCCAGCAAGCTGCAAGTTCTCTTTGCTGTATGTCTGAGTGTAAACCAGGTGCTCAAAGAACACGCCAGGGAACCCCTCCTCTGACAAGTATGCCCCTGCGAGCTCTCTTGAGTTGCGGAAGTAGGGGAGAAAGGGCTGCGCAGCGTCACCCTCGGCAGGATAGTAGATTTTGACCATCAGCTCTCGATTGTCTGTTGATCCTGTGAAGAAACTGTTGTCACGGTTTTCGTCCACGAGATGGAGGTACTGCACACCTACAGCGTATGTGCCGGTTGGTGCAGGCAGCGTGGGAACGGGGAGGACGCTTGCCAGAACTGCTGTGAAACCAAGTAGAAGGACTACAAAACCTACGCCGACACCTTTGAACACAGCAGCAATCTTTCGCCTTGGCTTCATATTTTCCTTTGGCTCGCGCAAGGTCACCACAACAGCTGCGAGGACCATTACAACAACAAATATGTAGGAGACGAACAACTGAGCGCGTATGCCCTCTATGGCAATGTGGAGTAGGAGGATTATAAGGTTTAGAGCGGCGCTGCCAAGCCAAACAGCTTTAGAACGTCCCCTTAGATTCTGAGAGTATCTCGCAAATATTAAGAGAATCAGTGTTGCACAGTTAACCAGCAAAAGCATTAATTCAATTGTTCTCATTAACTACCTCCATAATAGTCTGCTTCTATTGTGGCACAATGTGACGATAGACTGCGACAGAGGTATGAGGGAATTGTCACAAACCAACCGTGCCTCTGTCTCACTCTATTGCTATCGTTTGACTCTCTAGACTATAATGTAACTATATATTAGTTACGATTTTGGAAAGGAACGGACTATTGGTGACAATAGACAAGCTAAAACTTGAGTTGAGGAGTAGACCAAAGAGCTTCACCTGGTTGGATATGAGACGGATACTCTTGAGTGTTGGGTATACAGAGAGCACTGGCGGAAAGACATCAGGCTCGCGTTTAAGATTTGTACATTCTACTGCACCGCCAATTGTTTTACATAAGCCACATCCAGGAAACGAAATGAGGCAGTACGCAATCAAGCTTGTCGCTGACCTATTGGAATCGGAGGAGTTGCTATGACAGATAGTGCACTTGAATACAAGGGGTATAGAGGTAACGTTGAGTTCAGCGCTGCAGACCGTTGCTTCTTTGGAAGGATTCTGGGGATTCGATCTTTGGTTACCTATGAAGGAACGGACGTGGACTCAATAGAGAGGGAGTTTCAGGCAAGCGTAGACGAGTATCTAGATTTATGCGAGCAAGAGGGTATATCTCCTGACAAGGAGTACTCTGGTCTTTTTCAGGTTCGAGTTTCACCCGAGATTCATAGAGAGCTAGCCATCAAAGCTGAAGCAAGTGGAAAAAAACTAAACACTATTGCAGCAGAGGCCCTGGAAAAATACGCTGAGGCAATGTGAGCGGAACGTATGTGACAAGGGGGCGTCAGACTGTGTAAAAACGTCATTCTGGGCTTGACCAGGAATCTTGACTGCATGTCAAAAGATTGCGGGTCAAGCCCGCAGTGACGAAATTGAGTAATTCACACAGTCTGGAGTACAGATCGTCACATTATGTTTAATAAGGTGACGATTTATGTGTCCCCTTGTAAGATGCGTTAAATATTGCGTTTACGCAATATATATGCTAGCATGGTGTGAAAAGAGGGGAGTTACTATGCTGACTGTTAAGCAAGCAGCAGGATTACTGGGAGTTTCTCAAGCCCGAGTGCGGAAAATGATAGCTGACGGCATCTTGCCGGCAGAAAAGTTTGGCAGCAGCTGGACTATCCCTGACACAGCTGTTTATGTGCGAGCTGCCAACAAACCACAGAGAGGTCGACCTCAGAAATCAGCTGAAGAAGTCGCGGATACTAATCACTTCGATATAGAAGCTGTGAGCCGTTTGTATCAAGAGTTCAAGGACAAACTATCACATGGATATGATATCAATGCGCTACTCTTGATCCCAACGACTGATGAAAGGGAGCTCTACATTGACATTGCTGATTTCTTCTTGAGGCTAAAACAAAGAATCCTTATAGCTAGAGGCGTGTTTTAGTGCCTCCACAACGTAAATACTATATTGTCTTTGCTGGCATTAATGGTGCTGGTAAATCTACTTTATACAGATCGGGCCTATGGCACACTCCGCGATTTCCGGCAAAAATGAAGCGGGTGAATTCTGATGAAATCTTAAGGGAATTCAAAGGAGATTGGAGTAGCCAGTCCGACCAACTGCGAGCAATGAGAGAGGCAGTTAAAAGAATAGAGGAATGCTTTGATAGCAGCGATTCATTTAATCAAGAAACCACTCTTTCAGGCGCTAAAAGTATGAGAGATATCAAAAGAGCCCTTGAAAAGGGATATGAGGTGATAATGTTCTATGTTGGGGTTGATAGTCCTGATATCGCAAACAATAGAATTGCTCACAGAGTTCTAATGGGAGGTCACAGCATAGAACCAGAGGTTGTTGAGCGACGGTTTGAGGCATCTCTAGAAAATCTAAAAGCAGCAGTCTCTCTGTGTGATGAAGTTTATCTGTTTGACAATACAGATGAGTTTTCTTTAGTAAAGATTTATAAGAAGGGGACAATCGAGTATTCGAGAAAAAGTAGCCGAGTGGCTTGGATGAAACGTCTTGACTACTCATAAGGCACAAATAACCGTTAATTGTGTTCGTTACTTGACATAACATATATTATCAGAATGTTGTGTAGAGCTTGAATTCTCGCCTAGATACCTAAACCAACTCTATCAGAGCTTCCTATACACATCTCTTCGATGCCCTATCTCTAGGGCCAATACAATTAGCTCTTCATCTCTTATTTCAACTAATATGCGATATTTACCAACCCTATAACGCCATTTGCCCTTGTGCTCTGCAGAAAGCGAGCTTCCTAGTGCGCGAGGATCATCACAACCGTCAATATTGTTTAATAACCACAGGGCAATAATCCTGCTTTGCCTGGCGTCGATTTTATCCAGTTGCTTGCTTGCCCTCTTGGAGTACCTGAGCCTGTAAGTCACTGGTACTTAGCTGCAATTTCTTCAGCAGAGTAGCTTACAGGGTCTCCTTCAAATTCCTTCTTTGCTTCATCCCAGGCCTTTAGATCCAGCTCGTCCTCAATGCGCTCCAGTGCGGCTTCACGCATAAAGTCCGAAACTGTCTTTCCAAAGGTGCCCGCGTAATCTGCAATGAGGTTCTTGTCCTCTACATCGAGTCGTATAGTCATTGTGGTGCTTGCCATTGTTCCTCGCTTAAAACTTAGTATTATGTAAGACATTGTAGCACAACTATTAAATCCCTTCAACTGTCTGCACAAAGCAGACCACTCCCCTGCCGGGGCTTGTTACGATGCTGTAAACAGTGTCAGGCAATACAACTGAGGTGCAGGATGCAACTCCATAGTAAAATGAAGCGAGCAAAGGCAAAAGAGGACTTACACGAGAGGTTGTGCATGGCCCACGTTGAGAAGTTCCTGGGTTCATACAGAGAGACATTGGCTCAAGAGGTAGCCTCCGGCGGCCTGTGGCCAGAGGAGTTGGCACAAATCTATGAGCCCGAGTGCTGCCTCAAGCACTCGGGTGCCAAAGAGGTCTATCTTGCCATCGACCGACGCACGGGTGGGCGTGTGGTACTCAGGGCATCAGACCTCGATGCAGGCGAGCGCGCAGATGTTGAACACGCCATACTCTCTCATCTCAACTTTCCCGGAATCCCCAAGACCTATGGCACCTTTGTCAAAGACGGCAGGAGCTACCTTCTGAGGGAGTACTTCGATGGAGAGCCTCTCGATCAGGTCATCGCACGCGGCACGCTTTCACCTCAACAGATATACCAGCTCACCCGCCAGATCTGTGCCATCTTAGGTTACCTGCACAAGCAGACACCACCGGTGATACATCGAGACATCAAACCGCAGAACATTATCGTGCGCCCTGACGGCTCTCTGGGCCTCACCGACTTTGGCATTGCCCGTACCTACAAGGAGGGCTCAGACTCAGATACCCAGTACATGGGAACACAACCCTACGCGCCACCCGAACTCTACGGATACTCCCAGTCCTCGCCACAGACCGATATCTATGCACTGGGAATCGTGCTTATTTTCCTCGCCACCGGCTCTCACGACCGACGCCATCTCTCAGAGCGTATCGCGGATAAGAAGCTCTTAGAGCTCATCGAGCACTGCATTGCCTTTGACCCCGATGACCGCTTCCTATCCACTGAGGAGGTGTGCACCTTCATCGACAAAGGCCGCCGCGCAAAGTCAAAGGCAAAGCGCCGCCGAACCAAGGTACTTGCTGCGCTGGTCAGCGCGCTCGCCATTTTCCTTGTAGCTGGTGGTGTGTTCGTCTACACCGATCCTCTGGGATGGGTTACTGCACTGAGCAACTCAAGCTCCCAGGAGGATCCTGAGAGCGACGGTTTGGAAGCCCTTGACAATCAAGGGCCACTCTTCAACTCGTCGCTTACCGGCAACCTGACAAGCAATATTCTCGTAGGCGGCTTTGCTGTTGAAGGAGAAAACGAAGTCTACGTTGCACTCAAAGACGGTATTTACGTACTTGAAGACGACGGAAGTATCGGGCGACAAGTAATCAAGGTTTATGAGGCAACTAATCTTAATTATCATCAAGGAATGCTGTATTACATTGA
>WRBR01000043.1 GCA_009784425.1 Coriobacteriia bacterium
CGCTGAGGAAGCTCCCGCTGAGGAAGCTCCCGCTGAGGAAGCTCCCGCTGAGGAAGCTCCCGCTGAGGAAGCCCCTGCAGAGGAAGCCCCGGCTGAAGAAGCTCCTGTAGAGGAAGCTCCCGCAGAAGAATCAATAGAGGAAGATGCTCCCACGGAGGACGTCGCCGAGGAAGCAGTGGAAACTGAAGAAACGGCGGCAGAGGATGAATCCAGCAAATAACGCGCAGAGTGTCAATTGCATAGAAAACCTGATAGCCAAAAAGGCTGCTTCGAGGCTGCAAAAGAAAGATGCCAGCCTCTACAAAGAAATAGCCGATGAGGCACAAGTGAAAAACAGTATGGGGTGGGCTGATCTTGCATCAAGCCCCCCTTTTGCTCTTGACGAGATTGCTGCCATAGCCGGCAACATCCGCCAAGAGGGCTTGGATGCCGTGGTGCTCATTGGGCAGGGAGGCTCCTCCCAGGCTTCCATGACCATCACCAGCCTGTACAAGCTGAATCTAGAAATTGACGTTGCCTTTTATACCCTGGACTCGCTTTCGCCGGTGTTTGTAAAAAATGCCCTCGAGGCATCTGACCCCGCGCGCACCCTCTACATAGTCTCCAGTAAGTCCGGCTCTACCATTGAGCCCCTCATGTTGGAGCGTGTGGTGTGGGCCTATGTGAGCGGCAAGCTGGGAAGCGCCGGTGCAGCAAAGCGTTTTGTTGCCATAACCGATCCAGGCAGCAAGCTCGAGCAGATGGCTCTGGTTAAGGATTATCGCTACGTGCTCTCCTCTCCTTCAGATGTGGGAGGCAGATTCTCGGCCCTGTGCGTTTTTGCCCTTTTCCCCTGTGCGTGCGCAGGCATAGACATCAAAAAGGTGGTGGCCGTTGCAGCTCAGATGGAGCAGCGCTGTGCAGAAGACTCCGCGGATAACCCCGCGCTTGACCTGGCCTGCTTTATCTTTGACAACTACCAAAACGGGCGCGACAAGATTGCCTTTGTCACTCCCCAGTCCGGTGCCGTATTTGGCCTGTGGCTCGAGCAGTTGATTGCAGAGAGCACAGGTAAGCTGGGTAAGGGCATTTTGCCCTATATCGAAACCGATACTTCGCTTCTACAGGCGCCGCATGAGGACAAGCTCGTCATTGCCTACTCAATCGGCAACCTTGGGGGCTTTGAGGATTCACTCAAGCTCATAGACCCATCCCTGCCTTTCCGTCACTACCGTCTTGAGTCCACTGATGACCTCTTTGGCCTCTTTATAGTGTGGGAATACGTTACCGCCCTGGTGGGGCTTCTCATGGAGATTAACCCCTTTGACCAGCCGGACGTAGAGGACACAAAAAAGCGAGTAAGGCAGCTGCTGCTCAGCAAGGATGCCAACGAAGCTCAGCCTGCAAGCTCTGATGAACAAGACCTCGATTATCTTGAATTCTCCTTTCCAGGCTCAGATTACGTTAGCTCTCTGCGAGTCTCCAAAGGGCTCATCGAGCGTTCTAATCTGCTGCCCGGTGAGATAAGCGTTGACGATGCCCTTAAAGCGCTCTTTAACTCAATAAGCAGCGACGACTACTTCTCGATACACGCCTTTGTGCCCTATCAAGAGGGCGGGCAAAACGACGCGCTTGAACGCATGCGCCACTGCGTAGCCAACGGTTTTGGCGTTGCCGCCTGCCAGGAGATTGGACCTCGCTACCTGCACTCCACAGGGCAACTCCACAAAGGTGGCCCTGACAACGGAGTATTCTGCTACATCTCAACAGAAGAAGATGCAGACATAGCAATCCCCGATGAGGACTTCACCCTCGGAATGCTCGCCGCAACCCAAGCTCAAGGCGACTTTATCGCCAACGCCTCCCGCGGCCGCCGCGCCATCCATATCCACTTGGCAGACAGCAGCCCAGAAACCTTAAACCGCTTTGCAGACCACTTCTGCCTAGCCTAATCCCACTGTTATTTTGAGCAAAGCGCAAAGCGCGTAGTCGAAAAATCTAGTCAGCGCACCAGCTGGTTGGTGGTAACAACTTAAGGCGGTGAGCTTAATAGCGCAACAACAACACGAGTCAGAATATGAGTATTTCGCGCCGTGTGCACGGGGTGTTGAGCGGGTGCTTGCAGCAGAATTGGCAGCGCTTGGAGCTAAGCGGGTGCGGCCGTTGTCGGCGGGTGTTGCCTTCTTTGGTTTGCTTGAGGTGGGATATCGCGCTTGCCTGTGGTCACGCGCTGCCTCGAGGATTCTTTTCATTATTGCGCGTGTACCAGCAGCTGATGCCAATGAGTTGTATGACTCTGTACGCGCCTTGCCTTGGGAGGAGCATGTTGACCCGGGGCGCACAATTAGCGTAACAGCGCGGGGCGCAAATGCCTCGCTTGCCGATACACGGTTCGTTGCTCTCAAGGTCAAGGATGCTCTCTGCGATCGACTGCGTGAGCTCGGTGGTGCGCGCCCCTCAGTAGCCAAGGAGCGGGCCGATGTGCGCATCGATGTCTCAGTGCGCGAGATGCGGGCCACGGTGTCACTTGATTTAGCAGGCGAGCCTCTGCATATGCGCAAGTATCGTGTGCCGAGTCAGTCGATTGTTGCCCCATTGCGAGAGACGCTGGGAGCCTTGCTTTGTTTGGCTGCGGGATGGAAAGGTGCCGGTGCGGGTGCAGGTGCTGATGCAAGCGCCCGCCCAATCCACGAGACCGTCTTACTCGACCCGCTTTGCGGAAGCGGGACTATTGCGATAGAAGCAGCGCTTATCGCCCTTGATCGAGCTCCCGGCCTGCTGCGCGATTATTGGGGTTTCACCGGCTGGCTGGGGCACGATGACAAGCTTTGGAGTGAGTTACTTGATGAGGCAAAAATGCGCGCCGAGCAAGCCTTGCACAACTTCAAGCAAGGCACAGGAGAGCCGCTTGTCTACGCCAGCGACAATGACCCTGCCGCTGTTGCGGTAGCACGCAAGAGTGCAGAGATTGCAGGAGTAGATCAGGCAATCGATTTCTCGGTAGCTGATATCGCCGAACTTGCGCAGAACATTCCCTTCCTTGCTGCCGAGGCGAGCACAACACAAAAGCAGCTGTTGGTGGTGACCAATCCGCCGTACGGCCAGCGACTTGCCAGCGCCAGCCAGCTTCCTTCTCTCTACGCTGCCCTCAGATCCTTTGTTGATCCGCTGCTGACTCAGCAGCCGGGAGAGCTTTGCATCATTACTACTGATGAGAGCGCCCAGGCCTACCTGGGACAAGAGCCCCTTTGGCAGATAGAAACATACAATGGCCCCACTGAGGCGGCAATCTCTTTCTACTCGCCTCGCCGCCTGCTTGAGGAGCAGTCGGCTGACACCTCAGCAGTAGACCCGCTGGATAAAGAGCAGTTTGAGAATCGCTTGAAGAAGATGGCCCAACACCGGTCTAAGTGGGCGCGTAAAAACAAGGTGAGCTGCTACCGAGTCTACGATGCAGACCTGCCGAGCTTTGCGGTGGCCATAGACGTTTATGAGGGAGCCGGGCCAAATGAAGGCGCGCGCTGGCTGCATATTGCGGAGTACGCTCCGCCCAAGCATATAGACCCGGCGCTGGCAAAGCAGCGGCTGGCTGTGGTGCTGAGCAGCGCACCGCGCATCTTGGATGTTCCGCTTACTCGGGTGCACCTCAAGACCCGCAAGCAGGCAAAAGGTGGCTCACAGTATGCTGCCAGCAGTCAGGATGCGCCAGCATCAACAAGCAACATAGTGGCCGAGGGAGGCCTGCTTTTTGAAATAGACCTGGCCACACACCTGGATACGGGGATTTTCCTGGATCATCGGATAACCCGTGCGATGCTCAGAGAGCACGCCGCGGGAAGAGACACCCTCAACCTCTTTGCCTACACGGGCACCGCCAGCGTCTATATGGCTGCCGGCAAAGCAAAAACGGTCACAACCATCGATCTCTCAAAGACTTATTTGAGCATCGCAGAGCGCAATATGGAGCGCAATGGGTTTAAGGGAGACAACTATCCTTTTGTGAAGGCTGACGCCCTGCAATGGGTAGACACCCATCACCGAGGCAAGCAGAAATACGGACTCATCTTCTGTGACCCTCCCACATTTTCAAACTCAACCTCAATGGGAAAGCGCACCTGGGATGTCCAGCGTGATCACGCAGAGCTGCTCATAGCCTTATCACACATGCTCACTCCAGACGGAGAGATCATCTTCTCCACCAACCTACGCAGCTTCACCCTAGACAAAGACAGCTTGCAAAACGCAGGAATCAGCACAAAAGACATCACCACCCAAACCATCCCACCCGACTTTGAACGCTCCAAAAAGATTCACCACTGCTACCTACTCACAAGCTACAGGGACAGCCATGAATGAAGTGCCAATGCAAGAGCAAGAACTACAACAAAAGAAGCCTAAAAAGAAACCTAAAAAGAAACTAGGCATTATCATCGGTATTGCCGCAGTGCTGGGAATTGTGGCGCTGATTATCATCCTGGTGATTGCAAACTCAGAACCTGCCCCAGAGCCTCAACCCTTTGACACCATTGAGCAGTTTGCGGCTGCCTATAGCAATCATGACTACGGCGAGATAATTGAGTGTTTTGACCCCCG
The DNA here is from genome assembly GCA_009784425.1 of Coriobacteriia bacterium. Lineage (GTDB taxonomy): Bacteria > Actinomycetota > Coriobacteriia > Coriobacteriales > UBA8131 > WQXH01. Next base: position 4,573 of record WRBR01000043.1, read on the forward strand.
GGTTACTAAGATAGTGCAAAACATAATCAGCGGTGTGGCAGGGTTTTTTGGTATACCCAAATTAGATTCCGTTGCGGTGGGTCTCATTGGGGGGCTGCTTGGCGGCTTTGCCAAAGATAACTTACCCCTGGAAGAAGTTACCGGCACCATGACGGTCAAGGAAATCTCCACGGTAATGGACGATAAAAACAAGGCAGTAGTTACCGTGGAGTTCACCATTGTGCACACATCAGGCCAAAGTGACACCTGGTATGAAAACATAAGCATGGTAAAGCGAGATGACAAGTGGTACATAACCTTTGAGTGGGGAAATCTCACAAGCCTGTACCCAAGCTCACCTAACCCAAAAGCTGATGCCTAGTGGTACAGGGGGGACGGGGTTAGTGTACCAATTTGGCCCTTGGGCCAAATTGGTACACTAACCCCGTCCCCCCTGTACCACACTAACCCCGTCCCCCCTGTACCACACCAAGACCCGTCTCTCTGTGCCACTTATGCTACACTTATCGCCCTGAGCTGGAGTGGCGCAACGGCAGCGCAACTGATTTGTAATCAGTAGGTTAGGGGTTCAAATCCCCTCTCCAGCTCCAGAATCCTCTCCTCATCTCTAACACTATCTTTTTGTTGCGTTTCCTGCGTGTGCTTGCGTAGAGTGCTATACTTCACACTGGATACCGTGTTATTAAGTGGAAGGGGCAGCCTTGGCAACATCGGAAGAACAAGCGTTAAGCAGCAAGCCTGTAGTTCTTACCGTAGACGATGATCCAATAGTCCTTGAGTCTGTCCTTGTGGCGCTCAAAGATGACTACCTTGTGAGGCCATTTCCCTCGGGTGAGATAGCACTGAGGTTCTTAGAGAACAACCACGTTGACATTATCTTGCTCGACCATCACATGCCGGAGATAACCGGCCTTGAAATGCTTGAAAAGCTTCAGGCAGACCCAGAACTCAAAGAGATTCCCGTTATCTTCCTTACCGGCTCAGTTAACAGCGAAGATGAGGTTAAGGCGCTGGAAAACGGCGCGGCTGACTACCTGCTTAAACCCTTGCGCCCGCACGCACTGATAACCAGGGTGCGCCTGCAGTTGGAGCTTTTTCGCCACCGCCACCAACTGGAAGAAATGGTTGAGGAGCAAACAGCCCAGATTCGCCGCGTCAACAAAAAGCTCGAGCAGCGCGACCGCATCACGCTCGACCTCCTGGCGCAAGCCTCCGACATGCGCGACCACGACACCGGCGCCCACATTGACCGCACCACGGCATACACCAGAGTGCTGGTAATGGATTTGGTCAACAACCCCAAGCCGGGCTATGAGATAACTTTGGAGTACGGCCAAGACATCATCGATGCCGTTAAACTCCATGACCTGGGCAAGCTCGCCATGCCGGACAGCGTGCTGCTCAAGCCGGGAAAGCTCACCGCCGAGGAGTTCAGCATCATTCAAACGCATCCCATCCACGGCTCTGACATGCTCCAGCGAGCCATTGAAAAGATGGAAGAGGACACGCTGCTGCTCACAGCCCTGGACATCACCTATGGTCACCATGAAAAATGGAATGGCTCCGGATATCCCCGGGGGCTGGCCGGAGCTGCCATCCCGCTGAGCGCCCGGATAGCTGCCATTGCCGATGTGTTTGACGCCCTTACGTCAGACCGCCCTTATAAAAAAGCATTTACCGCGGACGAGGCCCTCGCCATTATCTACAAGGATTCCGGCACCCATTTTGACCCTTATTTGGTGGAGGTTCTCCAGCGCCACGAAAAGGCGTACCGGGCCATTGCTCTTTCTAACAACGACACAGTCAGGGAGTATTTATAGAGGTTGCACTACGCGGTTTTTAGAGGTAGCTGAAAACCGTTGAATCAGGTTTTAAGCGAGATGGAGGCTCAATGTCAAGCACTGCTGCTGATCAAGTTTTAGCTGAGGCCGCAATACCTGGCCTGGATATCCCGGAGGCGCTGGCGCGCATGGGCAATAACCCCAAGCTCTATATGCGTATTATCCGTTCTTTTGTTGCTAATATGCCTGCCAATCTTGAGAGCCTCGCCACCAGCACAATAAGCGGCGAGACCCTGGAGGCCTATTCGATAAAGATTCATGGTGCCAAGGGATCCTGTTACGGCATTGGAGCCAATGCCGTGGGCGATATTGCGCGCGATCTTGAGATTGCCGCCAAAAATGGAGACCTTGCAAGCTGCCAGCGCGATAACGATACCTTTATCCTCGCAACTCAGGAGCTTCTCAAAGAACTGATTGCGCTCGAAGAAAAAATCGAAGAACTGGAAAACAGCGCTGGAGGCAAAGTCCAGGCTGACAAACCGGATGCCCAAAAACTCAAGGCGCTACTCTACGCAACACAGAGTTTCAGCATCACCGAAATGAGCAATTTAGTTGAAGAGCTCACAAGCACCCAGTATCTACAAGGCAGCGAAGCAATCATGAAGATCAAAACCGCCTTTGAAGCCTTTGATTACCAAACCATAGAAGAAACCATCACCGAATATCTTGCGCAATATAGCGCCAGGGGGACAAATTAATTATCGCTTTTGTCACCTTTGGCGCACTCGTTGTCTTAACGATGCAACCAAAATGTGTATAATATGTGGTGTTCTCAGCCTCTAAGTCTCAGAATTTCCTATTTTAGGGGCGAGATTGCTTCAAACCGACAAACGAATTGTAAATGCATTAACACACGGTTATTCAATATGAGAGGTCAAAATGAAAATAAGACAGAAATGTATGTTGTTTACTACGCTATTATCATTATCGCTTGTGTTTTCGCTCCTTCCCCTCCCTGTTTTCGCTTTTGCCGATGAGAGCAATGAAGCTTCCATAGAGGCTATAGAAACCGGTGAGACGACAAATGGCAATCAAGCCCCGCCGGCTGAACTGTTGGCATCCCCGCCAGCAGTAGGTGATATCTGCATGATCGTCGAAACTAATATGGGTTACACCACACTTGCCGGTGCACTGGCTGATGTAACAGATGACCAGACCATTAAGCTGCGAGAAGACATCAGTGAAGCTACGACGATAACGGCAATTGGCATTACACTGACCATTGACCTTGATGGATTTAGCTTAGATCTAGAAGGTGAGGACATCGCTGTAGACAATGGCAGCCTCACTATTGAAAACGGTGGCACAGTGTCAGTTGGCTTTTATATCAGGGCTGCGAATAACAGTACGCTCACCGTTAGTGCTAACATTGTCTCCGGACAATATGGGATTACTGCTAATAACAACTCAACAGTATTCGTCTACGGCAACATCAACTCAGACGGTGACGGCATCTATGCCTCCGCTGACTCTGTTGTGACCATGACAGGCAATATTGTTCGCACAACAAATCCCCTTACTCCCGGCTATGGGCGTGCCGGAGTAGCTGCTGCGACGGGCTCAATCATAACCTTGAACGGAAATATCTTTTCGTCGGGAGTGGGCGGCAGTATTGCGGGTGCTTTTGGTGCATCTGCCCATAGGGGAGGGGAAGTATTCGTCAACGGTAACATCGTATCGTCAGGTGTTGATGCGATTGGCGCTTGGGTGGGTCATGGCGGTAAAATAACTGTGCAAGGAACTATCGACGCTCCGCGCTACATCGGATTTCTGGACTTTGATGTAGACGGCATGATGGCAATCGTTTACATGACCCCCGAGGATTTCGATACTTTATCTCAAAAAACTGGCTACCTGCAGTACAGTTGGATCGATTACAGCGGGGACACAAGTTTTGTATGGGTGAGCAGCTCATCTGATGCTTCTGCTATACCTCCTACAATACCTCCGACAGGCGACACTAACGCCGTGATGGGCTTCACGTTGCTATTGGCCTTTTTAGCTGTCGGCGCTATCGGAACTAAACTAGCCAAAAGCCGCAAAAGCCAAAAACTACTCTGAGCAGTTTATTTGGACATGACTAATAGGCCAGGTTTTTGAGCCTTTGGCTGTTCGCCATTTTAGCGGTGCGCGAGCTGGCTTCACAACGTCGCGAGATAGTTCGGTTCCTCTGACACTTTGTACGTTCCCCTGTCAGGTTATTTACTCGGTCTTACCAACACTTAGCTGTTTCAAAACCAGCCAACGACAATCAAAACCGCTAAATTGCCGGACAAAATGGGGAGCACAAGGGGGAGGATGTTTTGTAGCTTAGGGGTAGCTTAGATAGGGGGACGGGGTTGGTGTACCAAATTACGCAGAAAATGGTACAGCAGCCCCGTCCCTCACCCTGTGCTCTCTGAGCCGCTACTGTGAAGCAGCGGCTCAGGCTTATGTTTGAGGGGTTCAGGCCACGAGCTGGGAACCCGCTACGCTCATGGTTGCCAAAATAGGTAAGGCTGTGAGAAAATATGCGTAATAAACACAGTTTATACACAGCTGCAAAACTGCAGCAATAAACACAGCCCTAACGCAGTAGATAAGGCAGCAAAATGGAATTCCTTAAAGTATCCTCCAAGTCTTCACCCTCCTCGGTAGCCGGCGCTATTGCCGGTATGATTAAGGACGGCGTGCATGTGGAGATTCAAAGCGTGGGAGCCGGGGCAGTTAATCAGGCAGTCAAGGCTATCGCTATTGCCCGGGGCTTTCTTTCGCCCATTGGTATAGAAATCGTCTGCATTCCTGCCTTTGCCGACATAAACATAGATGGCGAGACCAGAACCGCCATTCGTTTTGTTGTAGAGCCGCGGTTTGTGCGCGGGGGGTCTGCAGCCGACATTGATGAGCGGATGAGGCTGGATTCGCAACAATTTCAACCGCTGTTCAAAGAATGATACCCGGCGCTCCCATCAATCAGCTTTCTGGTAGCAGCTATCACATCATCACCTTTGGATGCCAGATGAATAAGAGCGACACCGAGCGTGTTGCCGGCATGTTGGATGCCCTGGGCGCCGAGGTGGCTGCCTCTCAAGATGGTGCTGACATCATAGTGTTCATGACCTGCTGTGTGAGAGAGGCGGCAGACGAACGCCTCTATGGGCAGGTGGCTTCACTCAAAAACTCAAAGGCTCTGGTAGCGGTTGGCGGATGCATTGGCCAGCGTGATGGAGCCGAGCTAGCAGCAAAGATGCCGCACGTGGGAGTGGTGTTTGGCACCCACAACATTGCAAGCCTGCCGGCGCTCATCCTTGAAGCTTGGGAGACCAAAAAGCCGGCAGTGGAAATCATCAGCAACAAAGAAGCGGCTGAGCTTGAGTATCCTGTTACCGGCGCAGATAATCCCGTAAAAAGAGAGCACGCCTGGCACGCCTGGCTGCCCATAATGACCGGCTGCAACAATTACTGCGCCTATTGTGTGGTGCCCTATGTGCGCGGCCGCGAGAAGAGCATGCCCTTTGAAGAGGTGCTGGAAGAAACCGGAAAGCTGGTTGCTGACGGCGTGCGCGAAATCACTTTGCTGGGGCAAAACGTCAACTCATACGGGCGTGACCTCTACGGCCAGCCTCGCTTTGCGGAGCTGCTTTACGCGTTAGGGGAGAGCGGTATTGAGCGCCTGCGCTTTGCCACCTCGCACCCCAAGGATCTGCTTGAAGAGACCATTCAGGCGTTTGGCGAGGTGCCGGCTTTGATGCCCGCCCTGCATCTGCCCGTGCAATGCGGCTCAGACCGGATACTTGAGGCCATGAACCGCCGCTATACCTCCGGAAAATACCTGGAGTTGATTGAGGGCGTTAAGGCCGCCTGCAAAGCAGCCGGCAAGGAGCAGGTGGCATTTTCCACGGACATCATCGTGGGCTTTCCGGGCGAGACCGAGGCGGACTTTGAAGACACCATGACCTTGGTGCGCGCGGTTGGCTTTGCCCAGGCGTTCACCTTTATCTATTCCAGGCGCGAGGGCACTCCGGCGGCATCGCTTGTTGATGATACGCCGCGCGAGGTCATTCAAGAGCGCTTTGACCGTCTGGTGGAGTTGGTGCAGCAAAGCGCCTGGGACTTCAACCAGCAGTTTTTGGACACCGAGGTACTCACCCTGTTTGAAGGAGCCTCAAAGCGCAACAACCACATGCTGGCAGGGAGAGGCCCAGGAAACCAAACCGTGCACGCCCCCTTGCCAAACGGAGCCGCGAGCACCGACTTTGCCGGCAAGATGGCTCCTGTACTGATAAGCGAGGCAAAGACCTGGTATCTCCGAGGCACCTTGTTGTAGGAAGACAATGATGAGCCAAAAAGCCCTCATAGCAATTGTTGGCCCCACTGCTACCGGCAAATCAGAGCTGGCAGAGAACCTGGCGCAAGCGATTAACGGTGAGATTGTAAGCGCCGACTCCATGCAGGTCTATCGTGGCATGAACATTGGCACTGCAAGGGTGCCTCCTGCTGAGCGCACGTGCGCCTATCACTGTCTGGATCTTGTGGCGCCGGGTGAAGAATTCAACGCCTTTCTCTATCAAAAAGCCGCCCGCGTTGCCTTTGACGACATCTGGGCACGGGGCAAGCAGCCCATCCTCTGCGGCGGTACAGGCCTCTACATCCGCGCCGCTCTGGAGGACTTTATTGAAGGAGAGCTAGACGTTGGAACCGTCCCCTCGGGTCGCCTCGTCCGACAACGCCTAACCAAAGAAGCCGAAGAGCTGGGCCCGGAGACATTTCATGCCAAGCTTCAGGCCGCTGATCCAGAGAGTGCGGCCCTCATTCATCCCAACAACGTCCGTAGGGTGATTCGCGCCTTTGAGTGGTTGGAGCAGGGGAGCAGCTATTCAGAGCAAGTAGCGGAATTTTCAACCAGCAACGAGGTCTATCCGGTTGTTTACCTGGGTCTGACCCTGCCAAGGGAAATACTTTATGAGCGAATTAACGCACGAGTGCTTCGCATGATTGAGCAGGGACTTCTTCAAGAAGTGCAGAGCCTGCTTAACAAAGGTTACGAAAAAGCTCTTACTGCTCAGCAAGCCATTGGCTATAAAGAACTCCTCGGTGTACTAACCGGCGAGAAAACCCTTGAAACAGCAGTAGAGCAGATTCAGCAGGCAACCCGCCACTACGCCAAGCGACAACTCAGCTGGTTCAAACGCTACCCAAGCATCCACTGGCTAAACGCTCAGAAACCGTTAGACGAGTTGGTACAGGAGGGACGGGGTTTGGTGTACCACTTTTTTCCTGAGAAAAAAAGTGGTACACCAAACCCCGTCCCTCCTGTACCATAATCAGAATCATGAAGAATGCTCGCAAAAAAGCTCTCCTGGTTGATGGCTACAACGTCATACGGGCGGGCGGGCACTATGAGCACCTGTTAGAGCAGGCTTCTGATCACACCCAGGATACTTTCAACGCAGCTAGAGAAGCACTACTTAAAGACGTATTGAGTTTTGCCGGCAAGGATTATGCTACTACGGTAGTCTTTGATGGAGCAGGAAACCCTGGCTCAAGCGGCGAGAGACAAAGCTTTGGCACCATCGAGTACCTCTTTTCTCCCTCCGGGGTCTCAGCAGATACCATCATAGAAAAGCTAGCCGCCAAGGCGGCCAACGAAGGCTTTGAGGTGCTCGTGATTTCATCCGATGCCAATATTCAATCAACCGTCTTTGGCCACAGGGTGGCACGCATGAGCGCAGCCGGTTTTTACTGTGAGCTTGACTCACTCTCTGAAAACCTCAACGAACATACTACCCAAGGCGGCAACAACCCCACCCAAAAAAACACCCTCGCAGAACGCATTGACCCCAAGGTCTCAGAAAAACTCAAACGCTTCGTACGCGGGGACTGAGGGGCCAAAGGGACGGGGCTGGTGTCTCAGGCTGACTCACTGGGCTCCCAGCTGTTTGGCTTCTGGCTTGGGGGTGAGCGACTCAGGCAGCTTCAAGCTAGCAAAGGCTCGCTGGAGCGAGCCGGGGCTCCAAGACAGAAACAAATTGCTGGGAGCCCAGTGAGTCAGCCTGAGACACCAGCCCCGTCTCTTTATCCCATTGACTATCGAGTTACTCGATAGTTTATCATGTTTTGCACCCACCCTATTATGGTAGGAGCTCCCGTTTTCTCGGCTCCTACCATCTTCTTTTTTTCAACACAAGCCCTCCTGCTTGCCCTCGGCACAGCAGGAAGGCTTGTTTCTTTATGCATGATTACCGAAAGAAGCAGGATTTTGAACAAGCCAGACCAACTAGGAGTACAAGATGTCGTAGAATAAAAGAAAACTAAAAGGAGAGTTATGACCAAGCACATATTTGTTACCGGGGGAGTTGTATCAAGTCTGGGAAAGGGTATCACCGCAGCATCGCTTGGGCACCTCCTCAAGTCTCACGGCTATAGCGTTACCATGCAAAAGGCAGATCCCTACTTAAATGTTGACCCGGGCATGATGAGCCCCTTTCAGCACGGCGAGGTTTTTGTGACCGATGACGGCCACGAGGGCGATCTTGATCTGGGGCACTATGAGCGCTTCATCGATGAAAACCTCAGCAGCGAGTCAAACTTTACCGCAGGCTCCATCTATCAAAGCCTCATCAGCAAGGAGCGAAGAGGTGACTTTCACGGCGGAACCGTGCAGGTCATCCCGCACATGACCAACAGCATTAAGGAGCGGCTTGCTCGGATTGCCACGCACAGTGGCGCGGACATCGTCATCACCGAGATAGGCGGCACGGTAGGAGATATTGAGAGCCTGCCTTTCATTGAGGCAGCCCGTCAGTTCAAGCGCAACAAGCCGGTAGGCGACGTCATCTTCATCCACGTGACCCTGGTTCCCTATATTGCCTGCGCTCACGAGGTCAAAACCAAACCAACTCAGCACAGTGTTAAAGAGCTGCGCTCCATAGGTGTGCAGCCCGACTTCATAGTCTGTCGCAGCAACCACGACATCAACAGAAAAATGCGCGAGAAGATTTCGCTCTTTTGCGATGTGCCGGTAGAAAACGTCCTCTCCTGCGTGGATGTGCCCAATATCTACCGGGTGCCTCTGATGCTGCATGACCAGGGTCTGGACATCAAGGTTCTTGAAGAGCTGGGGCTTCCCGCCGGCGAGATAGACCTGACCGACTGGCAGGAGTACTCCAAAAAGCTCGACACCCTGGGCGAGCCCATCGACATTGCCGTGGTGGGCAAGTACGTAAGCCTGCCCGATGCCTACCTAAGCGCCATTGAGGCGCTGGGCCACGCGTCGGTCTACCACGGTAGAAGGGTCAATGTGCACCTGGTTGACGGCGAGACCCTCAGGGCCGAGGGAGTCGACAAGGTCCTCAGTCAGATGGACGGCATTCTGGTACCGGGAGGCTTTGGGCTCCGCGCCTTTGAAGGAAAGGTAGCCGCGGTGCGCTATGCCCGGGAGAATAAGGTGCCTTTCTTTGGCATTGGCCTAGGACTACAAGCAGCAGTCTGCGAGTTTGCACGCAATGCTGCCGGCATGGAAGGCGCAAATTCAAATGAGTTTGCCTCCGAGCTGGGAGACGAAATCAAGCATCCGGTTATAGACCTCATGTCCAGTCAAGAAGACTCTCTTAACCTGGGAGGAGCAATGCGCCTGGGGGTGTATCCCTGCGAGATTGCTCCGGACACCAAGGCAGCGGCTGCTTACGGCGAGCCCGTCATCTACGAGCGGCACCGTCATCGCTATGAGGTCAACAATGCCTATCGCGAGCCCCTGACCAAGGCAGGACTAGTCATCAGCGGCATCTCGCCCAACAATGAATTGGTGGAGATGATAGAACTCGCCAATCACCCCTGGTTTGTAGGCTGTCAAAGCCATCCGGAATTCAAGAGCCGCCCCACGCGCGTGCACCCGCTCTTCCGCGATTTTGTGGGGGCCGCCATCTTGCATCACGAGCAAAGGCTTGAGTGATGGCTACCATCAACCCCGAGCGACTTCTTGCCACCTTTTTGGACCTCGTCCAAATTGACAGCCCAACGGGCCAAGAGGCAGAGCTTGCCGCCTATTGCAAGCAAGTGCTGGAAGAAGCAGGCTGCACGATAAACCTAGAAGCTCTCACCGAAGTACCAAACGGCAACTCAGGCAACGTGGTTGCTACACTGCCGGCCTTTTCTGGAGTGGTACAGAGGGACGGGGTTGCTGTACCACAGCAACCCCGTCCCTCTGTACCACTTTATTTCTCAGCTCACATGGATGTTGTTGAGCCCTGCAGGGGCATCAAGCCTCAGATCAAAGATGGTGTCATCTATTCAGACGGCACCACCGTGCTGGGCGGCGACGACAAGGCAGGCTTGGCAGCCATCATCGAGATGATTCGCTGTTTGGTTGAGGCTGAAGCCAAGGGCGAGGCGCACCCAGAAATCGGAATCTTATTTACTGCCCAAGAAGAGGTGGGCCTTCAAGGTGCCAAGGCACTCGGAAAAGAAGCATTCCGGGATGCACAAGGCGCCCTGTGCTACGTTCTGGATGCCGCAGGCAAACCCGGCTTGGTGGTAAACGGCGCTCCCTTCCATTATTCATACCGTGCAGAATTCAAGGGCGTGGCAGCACACGCCGGCATTGCCCCTGAAAAAGGGGTCTCTGCCATCAAGGCCGCCGCCCAAGCCGTGCAGGCCTTGCCGCAGGGCCGCCTTGACGAGGAGAGCACTACTAATGTAGGGTTTATCAAAGGTGGAACAGCAGGCAATGTGGTGGCAGCCGCATGTCTGGTTACGGGTGAGCTCAGAAGCCAGAGCAAGGACAAGCTCCTTGCCCATCAGGCTAGGATTGAGGAGATCCTCAAGTCATCCCCAGTTGAGGATGACACCAGAGCCGGCGCGGTTGAGGTTACGGTAGAGTGGAAGGCTAATTACGAGGGCTTTTTTGCCCCGGAAGACTCGCCACAGGTAGAACTGGCAATGCGCGCCGCGCGCAAGCTAGGCCTTGAGGCCCGCACCGAAATCAGCAACGGCGGCGCCGACACCAACGTGTTTTCATCCTTTGGCCTGGCTGCGGTAAGCCTGGGCTGCGGCATGGATTACGTCCATTCCACCGAAGAACGCCTGGTAATCAAAGATCTTGAGAATCTGGCACGTTGGGCCTTGGCAATAGTGAGGGAAAGTTTTGGGTAAGCTAGAGCAAGTCTAGGGCACGTAACGGAGGTGTGAGGTAGATGCCGCGTATAGAAAAACCACCCCTGCGCTTGGCGATATGCGAAGACACAGATCCGGACCTCGCCGCCCTTAAGACCCTCATTGAGAATTCAGGCGTCGGCTACACCCTTGACGTTTTTAAAAACGGAGAGAGTTTCATAGACCAGTTTGCCAAAGACAAGTACGACCTGGTTTTTCTCGATGTATTCATGGATGAGCTTTCCGGCGTGGAGACAGCCGAGAAAATTCGCGAGATGGACACCAACGTGGTCATCGTTTTCACTACCACCAGCGAGGATTTTACCCGAGAGGGCTACCGCCTCAACGCTTACAAGTACATGATTAAGCCGGTTCTCAAAGAAGATGTTGAGGAGTCCTTGGAACTGGCCGGCGTGAGAAGAGACCGCCATCTTGAGGCAAGCCTGGAGATAATCAGCGACGGTCAAGCCGTCTCGATTCCCTTCAACGACATCGAATACGTTGAGTCGCGCGATTCCCGCTCCCACATTATTACGTCTGGCGGAGAAGAATACCCCACGATAACCTCTTTAGACAGCCTGGAAACCCTGCTCACCCCGCCAAGGTTCTTGCGCAGCCACCGCGCCTTTATCGTTAACCTCGACCACGTAGATGACATTGACGATGACTTCATCATGGATAACGGCGACATTGCCTATATCCGTGTCAAAGACCACCGACGCATTAAGAACAAATACGATGACTATATTTTCAGCAAGATACGCAGCGATTAAAAAAGCCCTCGTTGCGCTCTATACGGTTGCAACGGTTTTGCTGTTGATTATCACCGTTGGGTTTGCGCTTTCGCCTGCCTACAATGTTATTTACTACTTCAACCCCCTCACCGCTACTGACGAAGTGGAGTACTCAGTCAACGGAGAGCCGCAGGGCGCCACCAGCCTGCCCCGCACCATCACGGGCCTGCAGCCAGGGGATAAAGTCTCGGTTTACCTGACAAGCAACGGCAACGAGCGGGACAGCCTGCTCGTGGAGGCGTTCAATGCCGGGTGCGTGCTTTACATCGACGGAGAGCCGTACTTCAGCGTGGGCGGCGCTCACACCTTTCCGGCATTTCAGAAGGAGCCGCCGCGGTCTATCGACATCATCGCACTGCCCAACATAGCCGCCGGCAAGGAAATCCGCTTTGACTACACGCTTTCTCCGATTGCCAACTCGCTTAAGCTGCAGCCGTTTTACAGTGGCGACCAAAACCTCATCGCTAAACACGTGCTGGTAGAGAATTATCTGGTTTTGATTCTTTCTATCATGATGCTCATCTTAGGGGTTACGCTTGCCATCATCAGCCTCGTATTCTTCAGCCGCGCGGAGTTTGCCATCGTGTTGTTCTGGCTGGGGCTTACCTGCCTGGCCTGCGGCTGCTGGACGCTGTTTTCCAACGACGTCATCTTGCTCTTCTTCAGTCAATTCTCGGTGTTTTATACCGTCTCCTTTATTGGCCTCCTTCTGATTCCCATTCCGCTCGCACGTTTTTGCCTGTATTACGTGATGCCGTATCGCCCTCGGGCTTTTGACATCTGCTTCATCGCAATCTGCATTTTGACGGTGGCAATAATGGTGTTGCA
>WRBR01000044.1 GCA_009784425.1 Coriobacteriia bacterium
GTTGGTGTGGTACAGAGGGACGGGGTTGGTGTGGTACAGAGGGACGGGGTTGGTGTACCACTTTTTGTCCCAAAAAGTGGGACACCAACCCCGTCCCTCTGTACCACACCAACCCCGTCCCTCTGTACCACACTGGAGCGACCCGGGGCCCCGAGACAGAAACAAATAGCTGAGGTCGCTGAGTGTGTCACTGCCCCCTGCACCAACCCCTACGAAACGCGCAAGCAGCTTGCCTCTACTGAGCGTAAAATGCGCACCGTGGAAAAGCAGATCGAAGAGCAGGCCCAGGCCCTGCAAGCAACTGACCCTACAGACTACCTCGCGCTGGGCGAGGCGCAGGATAAGCTCCAAGAGCTCAAGGAAAAACTCCTGGAACTAGAAGCAGACTGGCTTGATTTGAGCGAGAAGCTCGAGACTTAGAATCAGCCTAATCTTACATTTATGCTTCCTCCTGTAAATCAGACCCTCAGTTGCCCTATCATTATCAGCACTTGTTAATCAAACCAATTGGATATCATGGAATACTTACCTCAATTAATTACTGACCTTGCTCTGATCTTAACTGCTGCAGCTCTGGCAACCATCGTGTGCAAGCGGCTGAATCAACCGCTCATTCTTGGCTACGTCTTGGCAGGCTTTCTCATTAGCCCGGCCATAGGCTGGATACCCAACATCGTTGAGAGTGACAACATTCACATTTGGTCGGAGATTGGTGTTATCTTCTTACTCTTTGGCCTTGGTCTTGAGTTTTCCATTATGAAACTGGCGCGCGTTGGGCGCCCCGGTATCATTACCGCCATGACCGAAGTAGTCTTGATGGTAGCTGCCGGATACCTTGTGGGCACCTTGCTGGGCTGGGACTTCTTTACCAGCATCTTCCTCGGCGGATGCCTGGCCATCTCGTCTACCACCATCATCGTCAAAGCCTTTGACGAGCTGGGGCTCAAGGGCAAAAAGTTCACCAACCTGGTATTTGGCTCGCTCATCATCGAGGACATAGCGGGCATATTCATCATGGTAATCCTGTCTGCCATCGCGGTGAGCACGGCCATAGACGGTGGTGCAATTGCCATGCAGCTTGGGCAGATGTCTCTCTATCTGGTGATTTGGCTGGTGCTCAGCGTTCTCATCGTGCCCTCTTTCTTAAAGCGGGTCTCTGGCGCCCTTACCGACGAGATATTGCTCATCTCCTCGGTTGCGCTTTGCATGGTTATGGTGCTGCTTGCACACTTCATCGGCTTTTCAATAGCTCTTGGCGCCTTTCTTGCCGGCTCCATCATGGCGGGAACCATACATGTTCATCGCACCGAAAAGGTCTTTAAGCCCGTCAAGAATTTCTTTGGGGCAATATTCTTTGTGTCGGTGGGCATGCTGGTATCGCCTCAGATGATTGCCGAGAACTGGATCCCCATCATCGTCATCACCATCGTTACCCTCCTCGGCAAGCCAATCTTTACCAGCCTGGGAGCACTCTTTGGCAAGCAGTCGCTTAAGACATCGGTTCAAACGGGCTTTAGCCTCTCGCAGATTGGTGAGTTTTCCTTCATCATCGCTGCCTTGGGTGTTTCGCTTGGTGTTACCGAAGGCTTCCTCTACCCCATCATCGTGGCCGTAAGCGTGATAACCACTATCACCACGCCCTTTTACATTAAAAACTCCCACCGGATTTATGTTGGCCTCACCAAGATTTTGCCAAAGGGCCTGCTTAAGAAGATTGATAATCCGCCAAGCGACAACGCCGAAAAAAAAGAAGAAGACAGCGCCTGGGCCAGCTACATGAAGCACTGGGTGGTCAAGATACTCATGCTCGTAGTGACAACACTGGCCATCATTGTCTTGTTCTCCGGGGCCATCATGCCCTTTGCCTACTCATTCATTGACAACATGGCCATGCATCTGGCGTTGGTTGGCATTGCCGTGCTCATCATCGGCATCTTCATTTCTAACGTGTTTCTCAGCCAGAAGAAGGGTGACTTCTTAGCCCTGTGGCAGGGCAGCAAGCGGAGTCGCATACCTCTCATACTGCTCCTCATTGCAGATGTAATCATCTCCCTGGCGGCTATTGAGATAACAATTATCGTTCTTGAGGGAATCGATGCCTTCTGGCTCATCGTTCCCGCCGTGCTGCTCATCTTCCTTTTTGCGCGCTCCAATCGCCTCCACACCGCCTTTTTGTCCTTTGAGAACCTCTTTATCAGAAACCTCAATGAAGCAGAGCTGGCAGAGACGGAGTCGCTGCATAGTGACGAGGACCCGGTGTCGATGATAGTCAAGCAGCTGCAGGCCGTAAGCCTTGATGCTGTTCACTGGCGGGAGCGCAGAGGCCGCTTAATCTCGTATGACCTGATAGTTGCGCAAACCTGCGGGCTTGACCTCATCGCCGTGCGGCGGGACGGCAAGGGCTACGCCACAACAAAGCTGGCGCGACTCACCAAGGAGGAGTTGCGCAGAAAAGTCAACAACCCCAGTGATGATCTGATACTCAAAGATGGTGATGAGCTCACTTTTATCGGCACCGAGCAGGACGTAGACAAGTTCATCAAAACAATGGTGCAGACCTTCTCAACCGAGATGGAAGCCTTTGAGATCAACCCTCTCGCCGAGGTCATGATATATGACGACCTGATCAAAGGCTACGGATGCTTCAGAATAAAAGTCGACGAGTGCACTCCCTTTAGAGGAAAAACCGTAGCTGACAGCCGCTTGAAAGAAGACCACGGCTGCCTGGTTATTGCAATGGAACACCAAAACCTTTTTAACCTCAAGCCAAACCGCAACACCCGGATATCCCAAAATGATTACCTCTGGCTATTTGGGACAGCAGCATCCGTTAAACACATGCTCAATCCAGAGGAATGTGAAAAGAAAAAGAAGAGGCGAGCTAAGGCAGAATAAGGCGAATATCTGGGGACCCCAAGCGAGTCATCTTGGTATATAGTTTGATATGCAATAGTCGTTCTTGATTAGTGGGGTGAGGCATTATGGGAGACAGCATGCTTATGATTTACGCAGGAATCTTTACCGTTGCCTTTTTGGTGGCACTGCCTATCTATCTGCGGGCAGAGGATAAGATTGCGGACGGGCCACGAGCGTTTAAAAAAGCCGCCCTCCTCAAGATAACCGTGAGCGGGATCTGTGCCCTCTGTGCCTTGCTGGGCTTCTTTATCTGGGGCATGCACGTAAATCTAGTGCTGGCCTTGGTCTCTGTGGCGCTCATCTGCTCGGTTGTGGGCGATTACTTTCTCCAATACATTGTTTTGGACGAGAAAAAGTTTAAGATCGGCATACTCTTCTTTGCCCTCACGCAGGTGTTTCTCAGTGTTTTTCTCAGCCTGTATCACGGCATTGGGTGGCCGGAGTTTGTCATCGCCGCTCTGGTGGTTGGTGGCACCTGGATCATTGTCACCAAACTCAAGTGGGAGCTCGGCGAGACCAAGTACCCGCTTTTGGTGTATGTGGGACTGCTCGTTTTCATGGTGAGCAAGTCGGTGCTTGCCCTCTTCAGCGGCGAGGGCATCACCCTGAGCCTCGCCCTGATGGCGGCAGGCGCGGTGCTGTTTGTGGTGTCGGACGCCCTCCTCGGCATCAAGTACTTTGCCGGCGGCAAGGAGTCCCGCTCCAAGCTCTATCTCATTGCCTACTTTTGCGCGATATTCCTCATTGCCCAAAGCACCATTTTTTAAAAGCGGCTACACTACCACTCACATGCTATTCACCTGAAAAACGGGAGGCTTTTAACATGCCAAGCACCGCCTTGAACTGCTTTTCTCCTTTTGAGTACTTGAGTCCCGAGGAACTGCGAACCATCCATGCGGGGGCCTTGGAGATCTTGGTTGACGTGGGCTCTGACCTGCATCACGCAGAGGCGCGTGCGCTTCTTGAGGATGCCGGCGCCACCGTTGATGACCGGCGCGTTTTTCTCACGCTTCCCCTGGTGGAACAGGCACTGACTACGGCTCCTGCCCAGGTTGTCATCTATGACAGAGACGGCAACGCGGCAATGGACCTCTCCGGGCGCAACGCCTACTTTGGCACCGGCTCGGATTGTATCTATCTTTTGGACAGCTTTACGGGCGAGAGGCGGGTGTTTGCCGAGCGGGACATGATAGACGCCGTTAGGCTGTGTGACGCCCTCCCTCATGTGGATTTTCTCATGTCGATGGGCATGCTCAACCGGGTCAGCGCTGAGGAGAGCTGCCAGAGACAGTATGCCAACCTGGTCAAGTACTCCAATAAGCCGCAGGTTATCATTGCCCATGATGCTACGTGTTTGGATGACATCGTGGAGCTTGCGGCGGCGGCAGTGCCGGGCGGGCGCGAGGAGCTCAGGCAAAAGCCGCGCTTTGTGCTTTACACCGAGCCCACCTCGCCTTTGTTGCATAGCTTTGAATCCATCGACAAGCTACTCTATGCTGCCGCTCATGGCGTGCCCACCAACTACGCCCCCGGCATGATGGCGGGCGCAACCGGCCCGGTCACCCCGGCAGGAGCCCTCACCCTGGCAACGGCAGAAATCCTCTTTGGTCTAGTGTTGCATCAGCTGAAAAGCCCCGGGGCGCCCTTTGTTTTTGGAGCCGGTATGTCAAATATCGACATGCAGAGCATGCAACCCTCCTACGCCTCTCCCGAGGCCATGATGGCGCAGGCTGGCCTCTGTGAGCTGGGACGCAATCTCTACCGTCTCCCCACCTGGGGTTTTGCCGGCTGCTCGGCCTCAAAGCTTGCTGACACCCAGGCCATCAACGAGGCGGCCACCTACATCTTTATGGCCGGCCTCACCGGAAGCAACCTCAACCACGACCTGGGATACCTCGAGTTTGGCCTGACCTACTCCTTTGACCTGCTGGTCATGGCCAATGAGAGCGTGGGGCAGCTGCGCCGCATTATGGACGGGCTTCCTCTGACCCGCGAGACTATGGCACTCGATGCCATCCGCGAGGTGGGGCCCGGAGGCCACTACCTCGCCAACGACCACACGCTGGAGCACTACCGGGAAAACTGGTTTCCGGATGTCACCGACCGCAATACCTTTGAACGCTGGACGGAGCTGGGCGCCACCACGATGGAAGAGCGCTGCAAGGCCAAGATTAAGTTGATTCTTGACGAGCCGCCCGTTGCGTACAATGAACAGGTGATTAACGACGTATTAGAAAAGATAACGGAAAAGGACGATTGAAATGACGATTTACGACTATTCTCCCAGCACCATAGCCGCTCGAGTAGGCACTGAGGTTGACGGCACCTATCACTCTTTGGGCATCCCCATCTACATGACCAATAACTACGTGTTTGACAATGCCGAGGAGGCCAAAAACGCAACTCAGTCGCCCGAATTTGGTGACTGCTACACGCGCATTTCTAACCCCACCAATAATGAGCTGGGCAAGGCCGTGGCAGCGCTGGAGGGAGCAGAGATGGGCCTTCCCTTTGCCAGCGGAGCCGCTGCTTTTTCTGCCTTGACCCTGACCTTACTCAAGGCAGGCGACCACGTGGTATGCGATGACACCTGTTATGCCGCAACCAATTACCTGCTGAGCACGCTGCTGGTTAAGTTTGGCGTAGAGGTCACCATGCTTGATTTTACCAACTACGAAGGAGTGCAAAAGGCGCTCCGCCCCAACACCAAGCTTGTGTACTTTGAGACTCCCTGTAACCCCA
Source organism: Coriobacteriia bacterium (assembly GCA_009784425.1). Lineage (GTDB taxonomy): Bacteria > Actinomycetota > Coriobacteriia > Coriobacteriales > UBA8131 > WQXH01. The sequence continues at coordinate 5,659 of WRBR01000044.1, forward strand.
CTATGAAGGTCATTGACATTGCCCGCATTGTGCAGATTGTCAAAAACAGCGGGAGCGAGGCGCTCTTGGTAACCGACAGCACCTTTGCCACTCCCTTTATCACCAAGCCCCTTGAGCTGGGCATCGATGTGGTTTTGCATTCATCAACCAAGTTTATCTGTGGTCATGGCGATGCGGTGGGAGGCGTCCTGGTAGGGCCCCAGTCAATTATTGAGGAAATCTGGACGGTAGGACTCAAGAACCTGGGCGGCTGCGCCTCTCCCTTTAACTCGTTTCTCATGCTGCGCGGCATCAAGACCCTGGAGCTGCGCATGGAGTACAGCTGCAAAATGGCCCTGGCGGTTGCGCAGTTCTTGGAGACGCATCCCAAGATTGAGCGTGTCAACTACCCGGGACTGCCCTCGCACCCTGCACACGAGGTGGCAAAAAAGCAGATGAAGAACTTTGGAGCCCTCCTGACCTTTGAGGTCAAAGGCGGCATGGAGGCAGGAGTTGCCCTGATGAACAACGTCAAGCTCTGCGCTTTGGCGGTGAGCCTGGGCGAGGCAAACACCTTGGTGCAACACCCGGCATCCATGACGCACTGGTATGTTGCAGAGGAAACCCGACGCGCCAGCGGCATCACTGACGGCTTGATACGCTTTGCCGCCGGTCTAGAAAGCATCAACGACATCATCGCAGACCTGGACCAAGCCCTGGGGGGAGTTAAGAGTTAAGAGTTAAGAGAGAAGAGAGATTAAAAGTATCCCTCTTGTTATCCTGAGCGAAGCGCGAAGGATTCAGTTCAGAGAGTTGAGAGTTGTTTTTGTCACGAATATGAGTAGGTGCATTCAAATAGCCACTGAGGAGTGGAGCTTTCCGGCGTCTAATGGTGAGGGTGAGATTTTTGCGCGCGCCTGGCTGCCGCCTGAGCCAAAGGCGGTTGTGCAGATAGCTCACGGAATGAGTGAGCATAGCGGTAGGTACGATGAGTTTGCTCGGTATCTCTGTGGTTTGGGTTTTGCTGTTGTGGCCAACGATCATGCAGGGCATGGGTTGAGTGCCCAAGGTCATCTGGGCTCGTTTTCCGGCAAAGCCGGTGGCTTTGATTGCGCCGTTGAAGACCTGTCTAATCTCTTTACGTTAGCAGAGAAGAATCTAGGCATCAGTATTCTACCGAGAGTTCTCTTTGGTCAAAGTATGGGGAGTCTCATGGCTGCGCTTTACGCCGAGCGATACGATGATTTATCTGCCTTGATTCTCAGCGCAACGCCCTCGGCAATCCAGTACTCCAAGGTTTTCCAATTCCTGGCAGCAGTCATCGCAACTACCAGAGGGCAGCTCGCTCGCTCTCCCCTGCTTGAGCGCCTCACCGGCTCCGTCAAGAATATGTCAGAAGAAGAAAAGATGCAGGCGCGCAGCTGGCTCACCCGCGATGAAGATAAGATCCGGGAGTTCAACAGCGATAAACTCTGCGGCTTTGACTATTCAGCCGGAGGCTACCTTGCGCTGCTCAAGGCCTATCACCATGTCAACGCCAAGAACTGGGGGCAACAGATACCCAATGTCCCCGTGCTCATCGTTGCCGGCTCAGCCGACCCCACCTCAGGCAACGGAAAAGGCCCCATGCACTTTACCGAGCAACTCACCAAAACCGGTCACAAGCAGGTAGAGCTCAGGCTCTTCAACCATGCCCGCCACGAACTCATAAACGAACTCAACCACCAAGAAATCTACACCTTCCTAGGCAATTGGATCAACCAGCAAGTGACTCACTGGGGACGGGGAAAGTGACTCACCACTAGAAGAATAGCTGCTTCTTAACCGGTACAACCTCTAAATCCAAACATATCGATTCCAAGCTAACTCTGGTCAGCAGCGCCAGACCCTCGTAGAAGGGGTTTTCTGCGTCGCCTTCCAGGAGTTCCAGGTAGCGGGGGGCCCAGGGCATCAGGTGTTCTGCCAGATACTCGGGCACAAGGTCTGGTTTCTCCTCGGCGAGCCATCCTAAAAGCAGGAGCATCTTGCCTATGTGGTCTGCCGGAACCCGCTCGCCCTCGTTGAGCGTTATACCGTTTGTGCGCATCCACTGACGCAAAGCAATGGTGGAAGAGCCAAAGAGCACGCTGTCGCGGTCAAGATACACAGACCCCCAGGCAGGCGCATTAAAGTGCTTGGGCCCAATGAACAGGCGCTGATACTCGCGTATCAACGCCTGTCTGTCGGTAGCAATGCCTTCTTGCAGCAACTTGCTGATATGAGTGAGCTCGGCCACCTTGCCAAAAGGCCACTCAGCAATCAAGGACGTGTTGGCCAAGCTGCTGATAAGCTCCCAACCCTCGGTATCCCGAGGGTCAAGACAATAGAGACCTCCCAGTATTTTACTGGTGTCGATGACTTCTTCTCTGTTGATAGCAGCCATTAAGCAACTTCCAGTTCGTTGGCCACAAAGCCCTGGTCCAAGGCCGGACTATCGAGAGCCGGAGAGGGCTTGATAGATAAACAGGGACCCGTGCTGGCAACCGGCAAGGGCGGAATCTGCCAAAGATCGCCGTGCTCGGCGCGGAGCGCTTCAATGTCATCCATCTCCAACGCTCTGAGCGGACAGGCTTGCACGCAGATTGGTTTTTTGCCATCCTGGATCCGCGCAATACAGCCATCGCATTTAACCGCTAAGTCAGTGATGGGGTCCATTCTTGGCACGTCAAAGGGGCAGGCTTCCACACAATCCCCGCAACTGATGCAGGCTTCCTCGTCAATATGAACCAGGCCGTTGTCCTCGTCCTTGATTATCGCATCGGCGGGACAGTGCGCCTGGCAGGCAGGCGACACGCAGTGATTACACGCCGCCGAAACATGGTAGACAAAGGTCGTAGTGCTCAAACCTCCCGCATCGTCGGCTGTCCAGGAGCCACCCTCAAAATCGTAGACCTTGCGAAAGAGAATGCTCTCGCTGAGGTCTTTGTAATCCTTACACGACATTTCACAAGTCTTACATCCCGTGCAACGGGAGTTATCAAAGAAAAATCCCAATTGAGCCATTTTTGTTACCTCCCTTACGCCTTAGAGACCTGAACGATCATTGAGTGTGCTGAGCCGTTTCCTTTGGCAAGCGGCGTGGGCTCGTAGGCGGTGAGCGTGTTGACGCAGCCGCCCTTGTCCAGCCTGTCGCCTGTCATGTCGGCATCATGCCAAGCCCCTTGGGGAATGGCGATGGAGCCGGGAATGACCCGCGGAGTCACGCGTGCCTCCACCTGGATTTTTCCGTTGGGGCTGGCTACGATGACCTGGTCGCCGGTTGCAATGCCGCGCGGGTCGGCATCTTGGGAGTTAATCCAGATCTGGTTGCGCGCTGCTTGGCGCAGCTCAGAAACCACCGCAAAGGAGGAGTGCGTGCGTGCCTTGTGGTGGAAGCCGCAGGCATACAGCGGAAAAGCGTCAGTTACGGTGCCGTAGCCAAAGAGACCGGCGTTAAAGACGGGTATGGCGCTGATTACTTGACCTTCAGGCAGCTCCCAGGTGTCATTGAGCTCGTCGAGGGTCTCTGAGTAGATCTCTATCTTACCCGAAGGGGTGCCAAGCGCGTTTGCCTTGGGGTCATCACGAAAGTCCTTGAGACCAATAGACGGCTCCACCTCTTTTTTGAAGATGCCCTGCTTAAGCATGTCATCCCACTTGGGGAGCTCTGGGCTGGCCTCAGCCCCGGCTTCGTAGATCTCTTTGACCCACTCATCGTGGGTTTTGCCCTCGGTGAACTCTTCCTTGACTCCCATAGCATCAGCAATGTCAGCCATGACGTCATAGCTGGAGCGGTTCTCAAAGGGAGGCGCCTGCGCGGACTGGCCAAGCAACACGCCGGTGTAGTACTCGGAGTAACCCTGCGTAATGAGGTTCATCTGCTCGGAGCGCATGGCATCGGGCAGGAGGATGTCGGCATACTTGGCCGAGGAGGTGAGCACCGTGTCCCAGCAGAGGATGAATTCGCACTTGCTCTCATCAACCAGAATGTCGTGGGTGTAGTTGATATCTCCGTGTTGGTTGGTAACGGTGTTACCGGCGTAGTTCCAAATGAACTTAATATCGGTATCAAGCCTGTCAGCACCCTTGACGCCAGCATTGAGTGCGGTCATGGACTTGCCATCCTCCACGGCATTGAGCCACTGATAACAGGGAATGGCCACCTCAACCGCGTTGTCGCCGGCGGGGATTCCGCCCACGAGATAGGCGGGGGGCTCGGCCTCGCGCTGCCCGGTATTGGTACCCGGCAGGCCAATCTGACCAATCAAGATGGGGAGCATGCAGATAGCGCGTGTGCTTTCCTCTCCATTGGTGTGGCGCTGCGGACCCCAGCCCTGACAGATATAGGGCGCTTTAGCCGCAGCAATCTCGGCGGCGAGTGCGCGAATGGTATCCGCAGGAATCTGCGTGATGGGCTCAGCCCACTCAGGGGTCTTCTCCACCATGTCATAGCCGGTGCCCATGATGTAGTCGTGATACGACTTGTTTTGGCCCTTGGCAGAATCCGGCAGGCTCTCCTCGTCATAACCTACGGTGTAGTCTCTCAGAAACTCCTCGTCCACCTTGCCTTCAACAATCCACTCATGGGCGATTGCGTTTACCAGGGCAGCGTCGGTGCCGGGACGGATAGGCACCCACTCCTCCGGATGGCCAGAGATGGACTCATTCATCCTGAAATCAATGTTGATAACTCTTCCGCCCCTGTCATAGATGGCCTCGCGCATGCGGATGTAATCCCAAACAGCATTGGCTCCGCCCATGCGGGTCTCAGCCGGGCTGTTACCAAACATCACTACCAGGTCAGACGCCCGCCCTGCCTCGCTGAACGAAGAGGCATGAAAGTTGTCATAGGGTGAGAAGGTATCGCCGTACATAAAGGGCATGACCACCTGAAGCATGTGGGTGGAGTAGTCATACATGCCGTTGAGAAACCCGCCCACGCAATTGAGCAGGCGGGCTGACGGGTTACCCGTGGCTGAGTACATGCCGGTGGCATAGATCTTGTGGATAGCCTTGTTGCCGTACGTGTCGATGGTGTATTGCAGTTTTTCGGCGATGGTCGAAATTGCCTCGTCCCACGAGATGCGCTCAAACTCGCCGCTGCCGCGGGGCCCTATGCGCTTCATGGGGTACTGGAGGCGATCCGGGTTGTTGATCCAGCGACGCATGGAGCGCCCTCTGAGGCAGGCCCGGGCCTGCAAATTGGTATCGCCGGTGTTGTCTGACTCCATGTAGTCGATCATTCCTTCGGTAACGTGCCACTGGTACAGGCAGTTGCCGCCGCAGTTGACGTTGCAGGCACTCCACACCACGTCTGCCGCACGCCCACCGGTTGCATCCCCGGCGGGGTCGGTACAACCATAGAGCGATGCCAGCGAGCCACCAGCTGCTGCGGCAGCAACCGTGGCAAGCGCTGAACCTTTGACAAACGTGCGTCGGGTGAGTTGCCTGCCTTCTCTTTCTTTGCTCATATTCCTTTCCTCCTAACTGATTCTGACTCTTCTCCTGAACTCGTCTTAATCGGTTACTTATGAACTCGTCTTGACCAGTTTCCCCTGAAGTCTTTTCGATAGGTTTATCTTGAGCGCGGTTATTCGGTTTTCACTTGAACTTGCCTTGATTATTGCCTTTTGAACATGTTGTGATTGGTTTTCCCGTTTCCCAATTCCCTTTTCTCTTTTCCTACTCATCTCCCACTCAATATGAGCAGTATACACCCAAAAAGAATCGAGGGGAAGATGGCAAAAGCAAGTCCCGGGGACAACAAGACTGGGCTGCTGGTCAGACTCCCCCTGTCGTCCTCGCGTTTGCATAAGGCGAACGCGCGATGGGGCAACGGAAGGTGTGAGCAGATACAAAACTGGTGTTACTGGTACACTAGCCTCGTCCCTTTGTACCACTTACTGAACAGGATGGCATTATGGCGCTGGAGACAAAAGAAGACGTGCTGGCCTTTCTGGAGGCTAACCGGCAAATGTTTGCCAATAAGGTGGGCTTTAAGCACATGACCGGCCAGCTCTCAGATGTCATTGCCTTCATCGAAGATCTTGCCGCAGAAAACGACCGCCTAAAAGCCGAGCATGCCGGCAAGGACAGATAAACGATCTAGCTTCCATATCAGTAATGCGCTGATATTAGCTTGCAGCTACTAACCCTCCCTTGCCCGAGTGGAATAATTACCCCAAATGCCTAATTCAAGATTTTGGTGGCAAGTTTTGCTACGAATTTCCACTTGTGCGCGGAATATGACTCATAATGAAGCTGAAAGTACCGCAAATCAAGCCTAATCTTCTCTTTTAGGGTGCAATGGAGCCAAAAAAGCTCAAAATGTCGCGCACAAGTGGAAATTCGTAGCAAAACTTGCTATCAAAATCTTGAAAGGCCTAATGGAGAGAGAGTCTTAGCTCCTCGGGTGTTAATCTTCTTTCCAGCGCACCAAGCTTGGGACGAGTTTTGAAAGCTGTTCGCGTGCGGCCTTTTCGCCAATCTTGTGAGCGAGATGCGGAACGCCCATCTCTATCATGTCATCTACGGTTGCCTCAGGGCTTATGAACTCGCCATTAGAGTAGCAATAAGTGCAATAGATGCTGTCGGCTCCATCCGGCTCTTTTGCGATGAGCTCTCTGTGGTCTTCGTCAAACTGCAACCCGCAGCTTTGACAGAGTTTTATGTTCAACATCTTATCCAATCTCCTGCAACTATTTATTCTTTTCTTAATGTCTTGTGTTGTGTATACTAGTGTATTGCTGTAATGTTACCATAGCATTTGGATGAAGTCTTTCGCTGTTTTACCTTTTTGACAGATTCTGAGTATTTACTCTTGTTATTTATCAAATTGACTTTATAATTATTCTATCGGAAGGTCCTGAGCAAGATTTGACAAAACGGAGAGTGGTAACTACGTTTCTTGAAAGAAATGGATTTGAAAACAAAGGTGGAGCAAGCCACGATAAGTTCAAGCACCCCGATGGCAGACAAACCGTAGTGCCAAGGCATAGCGAGATTAGCGAAATCACTTTTAGGGAGATCAAAAAACAGGCAGGGCTAAAATAGCAGTGCCCTGGCAAACTTTCACTGAAAGGGACAGGAATGCAATACACCTATGAGTTTGAGGTCTTTGAAAGCGAAGGATGGCTTTTGGCTTTCCCGTTTGACTTTGATGGAGGAACCCAGGGAGAAGACTGGGAAGACATCGCTGTTATGGCTGCAGACTGGCTCAAGATTGTGGTTGAAGATTCCCTGATGCACAAATATGAGCTTCCCAAGGCAACTTTTGGTAATGAGCTGAAAAATGGTGGCACCAGGATGATTGTCTCTATTGAGACTTCGCTTAATTCTATTGACAGCGTTTCAGCAACAGAAGCGGCACGCCTCTTGGGCGTGAGCCCAAGCCGCGTTTCGCATATGATTCGAGACAATCTGTTAGAGGCATATAGAGATGGCAATCGGACCCTCATTACTAAGGCTTCGATAGAGGCTCGCTTAGCTGATCCTCGCAAAGCCGGAAGACCTCGCAAAGATGTAGTAGTAGCCAAATCTGCTTAATGAGACAAGGGGACGACCTGACAAGTGGACACAAGGGGACAACCTGATAAGGGGACGTATAAGGTGTCATTCCATAAAAACTCGGGTTTTTGCCTGAAAATGCGCCCTGTGGGTACTTTTCTCAACGAGAGGGGTCCAACAGATTTTCACGGATTATTAAGTCGCTGGTAGATTGCGTGGGCTATTAAAAGGCATTGCCTTTGGCTGAGAAAAAAGTACCCACAGGGCGCATTTTCAGGCAAAAACTGGCAAAAACGTGGAATGAGGTTCTTGGTAACGGATTCTTGGGGCGGACAGGGGGTCACTGACTGGGTTCTTCGGCTCCGCGCTGCGCGCTTCGCTCAGAATGACAGGGTGGGATAAGGGGTCGGCGCCTGATTTTCTGGCTTATCATCAGTCTAAATCAGTGGCTTGAGTATCTCCTGGATTTCTGCTTCTTCTTCCGGCGTGGCAACTTGGCCGGCGCGTTTGTGGTCAAGGTAGCTGATTAGGGCCGCGTGCTTTTCTTTGGTGAGCTGCCAGCGCACGGCGATGATGATTGCGGGTACCAGCAAGATGACTGACGAGAGTCCCAGTATGCCCTTGATGGTGAAGAGCACCGCCTCGCTTTGGGTCTGGGAAATTAAGGTAGTAGCCCCATCAACAATGCTTTCAACCGGGCTGATAAAACCGGAGAGGCCGAGCAGCATGAGTGCTATCCAGTTGGCCAGGGCGGCGGCGCATTTGCGGATGAACTGCTGGACTCCGGTAAAGCTGCCCTCAACGCGGCGCCCAAAGTGGTACTCCCCTACCTCGGTGACGTCGCCGAACAGAGCCGTGTAGCCGATGAGCGAAAAGGCGATGAAAAAGCCCAGACAGGCCGCCAGCAGGTAAATGAGAAACACCGGGCTGGCGCTGGTGATGAACATACTGAAAATACCGCAGGCTATCCAGCCCGTATTGCCCAAGATGATGGCGCGCGTCTTGCTGGTTTTCTTCGCAAACGTTGACGCCAGCGGAACCGTTGCCACCTGGGCAACAAGCAGGGCTCCTAAAACAAAGCTCAGCTCGGCAGGCCGCTCAAGGTTGTAGGTCATGTAATAGGCAAAGATCATCGAGATAACGTCCATCGCCACCACAATGCAGAGGTACATCACCACAAAACGTCGGAACACCTTGAGGCGGAGTGACATAAAGAGGTCTTTAATGGACCCCTTATTACCCTCGGAGAACTGCTTGCGCTCCGGAACCTTGAAAAACACCAGCAACAGCGGCAAGGAAAAGAACAGGCCAAAGATGACACTCATGGCAATGTAGCCTTGGTGGATGTCGGCAAATTGCGCAACGATGAGCATGGGCGTCACGGCGCAGATGATGGAGGAGATAATCGAGACTATCATGCGGGTGTTGGTGAGCGAGGTGCGTTCGTTGTAATCGGTAGAGAGCTCCGCGCTCATCGCCAAAAACGGCACCGACACAATGGCGTTGGCGGTGTTCATCAGCATGTAGGCAAAGATGAAGAAGACCACCTTGGACATCTCGGTGCCCGATGAATACGGAAACCACATCAAAACAAAAGCAAAGAATATCAGCGGCGCGCCAATAAGGAAGTAGAGGCGGCGGCGACCAAAGCGCGAGCGGGTATTGTCGGAGAGATAGCCAATGGCCGGGTCTATCACGGCGTCCCAGATCTTGCCGAGCAAAAAGACGTTTGCCGCCCACATGGGGTGCAGGCCAATGACGTCGGTAAGGAAGATGCTGTAGAAGAAGTTGACGAGATTGAAGAAGCCGCCCTGAAACACATCGCCCATAGCAAAGAACCACTTGGTTGATGTTTTGATCTTCTCGTTGGTACGATTGATCTCTGCCAAAGCTCTGCCCCGTCCCTGGAGTCACTTTCTTGTGGGTTCAGTATACTGGTTTTACCGTGACTAGCAACGAATTAACCAGTGCGCAGCTTACGGTACAATGGTATGGAAAATAATTCTTCAATGAAAGACCAACAAGAAAGCAGTTATGGACCTTTCGATTTTTGCAACATCCGCAGCTTGGGTGAGCCTCATTACCCTGATATTCCTCGAGATAATCCTTGGAGTGGATAATCTGGTTTTCATTGCCATCACCACAAACCGCCTCCCAGAAAAGTGGCAGCGCTTTGGACGGCGCCTGGGCCTGGCGGGCGCGCTGGTGATGAGGATACTATTCCTGAGCTTTGCCGTATTCCTCGTTCAAATGACCACCCCCTTATTTACCTTGGACTTTGGTTTTTGGGTTCATGGTTTTGCTGTAAGGGAACTGGTCTTACTGGCCGGCGGCCTCTATCTGATTTACAAGGGAATCGTTGAACTTCGTGACATGCTGAGGCTTTCCGAGGTCAAGGCAGAGCATTGCCCCAAGCAGAAGATACTGCATCAAATTGGGCTCCCTCAGGCCATTGTAACCATTATGATCATGGACATAGTGTTCTCAATTGACTCCGTTATCACAGCGGTTGCACTTGCCGACCACCTCATCATCATGGTCATCGCGGTGATGCTGGCGGTGTTCCTCATGATGATATTCATCAATCCCGTCTCTGAGTTCATCAACAGGCATCCTGAAATGAAGATGCTCGCTCTCACCTTTATCGTGGTCATTGGCGGGCTGCTGATTCTTGACAGCCTTGGTTTCCATGCCGGTTACGAGGTGTTTGGCATTGGCATGGAGAAGGCTATCGTGTACTTTGCCATGCTCTTGTCGGTGATAATCGTTATGATCAACATGGCCTACAACAAAAACCTGGCTAAGTGGAAAGAGAGTATAGCTCTTGAGGCAAAGGCGGATGACAACGCCGACGCATCTGACGACGAGGCTGGTGACTCTTGAGAGCACGCGCCCTCATGAGGTTTTGCGTTTTGGCGCTCTCAATAATTCTTGTTACGCTCTGCCTTTTTTCCTGTGATTCTTCAAGGCCATCGGGGCCTCAGGAAGACCCTTACGTGAGCCCCTATGACTGGGATCAGCTGATAAAAGACGAAAACGGGCGCTTTGAGTACTTTGAGGACGGCGTTTTGCGCTCGCGCTTTGGCATTGACGTTTCGGAGCACCAAAAGGTCATCGACTGGCAAGCGGTTGCTGCTGACGGCGTGGACTTTGCCATCATCAGGTTAGGCCACCGCGGCTTGACCGAAGGCCAGATCTATCTCGATCTTTACTACGAGGAAAATATCCGTGGCGCCAAAGAGGCCGGCATACTGGTGGGTGTCTACTTTTTCTCGCAGGCAATCAATGAAGCAGAGGCGCGCGAAGAAGCGGAGTTTGTGCTCAAGATCCTGGATGGAATGCACCTGGATTACCCAATAGCTTACGATCATGAGGTAGTCTCCGGCTTTGATGCGCGCGCTAACAAGCTCACCGGAGCCGAGGTGTCGCGCTGCGCTAGGGCCTTCTTTGAGGTCATTCAAGCCGCCGGGTACGAGACCTTGCTTTACGGCAATAAAGGCGACCTCAACCGCCTGGAAATCCTCCTCCTAGAAAGCCACGACCTCTGGCTCGCCGAATATGACGCAGCTCACCCCACCCTAAAACGCGACATCGTCATGTGGCAGTACACCAGCCACGGCGCAGTAAAGGGCATCACAACCCACGTAGATCTCAATATCCACTTTTTGCCTAAGTAAGTTGGTACAGAGGGACGGGGTTGGTTTGGTACAGAGGGACGGGGTTGGTGTACCACTTTTTGTTCCAAAAAGTGGTACACCAACCCCGTCCCTCTGTACCAAACCAACCCCGTCCCTCTGTACCA
>WRBR01000045.1 GCA_009784425.1 Coriobacteriia bacterium
AAATGCTGCAAGGAGCGTTTAATACGCCTGTGCCACCAGGCAAAGTCATCGTCTTCCATACGTTCCCAGCGATAGAGTGGATTTCCCCAGCGTTGGCCTTCTTCGCAGAAATAATCGGGTGGCACTCCGGCTACCACGCTCGGCAGGCCGTTTTCGTCCAGCCAAAAGAGCTCTTGGTGAGCCCAACAGTCCGCACTGTCTGCTGCAACAAATAGAGGGATGTCTCCCATGAGCAGGCGGTTTTTGCTGTTGGCGTAGTTGCGCAGATCGCGCTGCTGGTAGTCGGCCATAAACTGCATAAACAACTGATATCCAATTTCGTAACTCAAACGCGCACGCGCGTCTTGCAGCGCCTGCGCGTCTCGGTTTTTCAGTTCAGGCGCCCACTCAGTCCAGGGACGCCCCCCGCTCTCGTTATGCAGGGCTTTGAAAAGTGCGTACTCGTCTAACCAATCAGCGTTATCGCGGTAAAACTCCTGATAAGCCGGGATTTGCTCGAGGAGCCTGCCCTGCTCAGCCCAGCTGGCATAAGCCGCACGCAGGAGCTGTTCTTTTTGCTGCTTAACTGACGGGTAGTCTATGTAACTACCAGCTATTCCAACCCCTGATGAAGCATCCTTTTTCAGGTGATTCACTTCACCCTTCAGGTGGTCTAACGCGCGAGCTCCGAGATGTTCCTCCAGCCAGTTCCAAAGACGCTCGGGATTGATTAAGAGGGGGCTCAAGGCTAAGGCTGATTCGCTATGGTAGGGAGAATTGCCCTCGTCAACAGGATTAAAGGGCAACAGTTGCCAGAGTGTTTGTCCCGCGGAAACCAGCTGGTCTACAAAGGCATAGGCAGACGCACCCCAGTCTCCAATTCCCCAAGGGGAGGGGAGTGCAGTCAGCGGCAGCAATACACCGGAGCGACGCAGAGGCTTATCAGAGAAAAGTTGCGGATTGCCCTCCGCAGGGCGCATAAGCAAAACGCGGGAACCAAAAGGCTCAACAGCCAGGCGAAGCGACTGCTTGCCCAAATCAACTGCTCGCTCAACCTCGCCACTGGCGAGGTCAAAAACATCCCACAGTTGCTCTGCAGGCCACTCCAGCTCATCCGGACGGCGATCCTCAAGTGACGGGTTTGAGGGCCCAGCCAGATAAACCTCGCGGTTTTCACCACAGCGATTAATAACAATAACTGCGCGTTCTTCTGGTGTGGAACAGGGGGACGGGGTCAGTGTGGAACAGGGGGACGGGGTAAGTGTACCAATTTGGCCCTTGGGCCAAATTGGTACACTTACCCCGTCCCCCTGTTCCACACTGACCCCGTCCCCCTGCTCCACTGTCAGTGCTGTCCTCCAAAAGCCGGCTACATCATCTCCGGCGCTAAACGGAAATACCTCTCCGCTGATGAATATCTCGTGCTCCCTACGCAGGCGCATCCAGCGTTGATGCATGCCCGTGGTAACCTCGTCCTCTTTTCCCCAGGGAAAGGGCGCGCGATTATAGGGATCGCTGTAACCCTCTACGCCGGCTTCATCGCCATAGTAGACGCAGGGCACTCCGGGAAAAGTCATCTGCCACAAAACGAGCATGTTGAGCCGCCGCTGGGCCAACTCACGCGCACCGGCGCTCAAGCGAAACGCACGGCGCTCTGAGTCATTAAAAGCCTCTTCAGGCGGAGCTGCGCCCAATAGGGTTAAAATACGCACCTGATCGTGACTGCCAATCAAATTCATGGCTGCCATAAAGTTGGGAGTGGGGTAGTTCTCGCGTAGACTCATCAAGCCAGAGGCCAGCACCCCTGCAGAAGCCCTGCCCAGCAAGAAATCAAGCAATAGCTCCCTGAAGGGATAATTCATGGTGGAGTGCAGCTCGTCGCCAGCAAAGTAGCGGCGCAGTTCGCCGTAGCTTACCTTGTTGGAGGCATCCTCCCATACCTCGCCGATGAGAACGGCTTCCGGGTTTGTTTCAGACATGGCAGCACGAACTTGACGGATGAAGGCATCGGGCAATTCGTCTGCTACGTCGAGGCGCCAGCCTTTGACTCCCTTCCTCACCCAGGTTTTGATGACGCTCGCGGGCCCATCGCAGATGAACTCAAGGTAAGACGGATCCAGCTCTTCAACATTAGGCAGCGCGTCAACACCCCACCAGCACTCGTACTTGTTGGGGTATTCCTTAAAGCGATACCAAGAAAAATAGGGAGAATCGGGGGACTGGTAAGCACCAAGCTCCGGATAACGACCCAATCGGTTGAAGTAGCGACTGTCGGCACCGGTATGGCTGAACACACCGTCTAAGATCAGGGCTATACCAAGCGCATCTGCCTCCTTGACCAAGGCATCAAAGGCCTCCTCGCCGCCAAACATGGGATCAATGGCCAAATAATCTGCGGTGTCGTATTTATGATTGCTCGATGCCTCAAAAATCGGATTAAGATAAAGCGCGCTCACCCCAAGGGAGTGCAGATAGGGGAGCTTAAGGCGCACCCCTTCGAGGTTGCCGCCAAAGAAAAGCCAGCGCTCTATACGCCCCTTGGCATCTTTCATGTAAAAAGGCGTGTCATGCCAATCAGCATGAATCAGTGCGCCGGTGTCAGCCGGTGCATCAAGCACACGAGGCCCAAGGCCGGGATGAAAGCGGTCAACGAAAATCTGGTACATGAGGCCTCTGGTATACCAATCGGGCACCGAGCTGCCGCGGGCTGCCACCGTGATTTGGTAGGAAGGCAGATTAGGTACACCTATGGCACCTCCGCCGTTTTCCCAGAGACCGGCCGGCCGCCGCTCCAAACCGTAGAACACGCCGCGCCCTCCGGTGAGCTGCTCGTTGTTTCCGTACCAGGAGCTTTCTTCAAGGTCTTCTACGATAAAGGAATAACCGAGCAGACCCGGTTCTTCCGGCGCCGTGATGGTAACCTCAAAATAAAACGTGGCGCTGTTTGAGCGCTCCGTAAGAATGTCCATTGGCAGCCGCTCTTCGCTGTCATCTTTTACCAAACGGAGCCAGACCCGTGGCCAAACAGGGGCTTCGGACTCAGCAAAACCAGCCGCATCACCGGAGTACCACCGCACCCGTATTCGCAATACAATCGAATCCCCACAAAACACAGCACCAAAAGGGTTGCGAAAAAATAAATTATGAGAGTCGTGCAAGATTTCCAATAATCCAACTTCCGTAACTTTTCAGGCTGCCTAAACTTTCAGGGGATATTTTACTATATTGGTGAGAGAACCTGACAAGGGGACGCCAGGCTGTGTGAAAAGGTCCACTCTCGTCATTCCGGGCTTGACCCGGAACCTTTTGACAAGCAGTTCAAGATTCCGGGTCAAGCCCGGAATGACGTTTTCACATTGGAACAGGGGGACGGGGTTGGTGTCCCAGATTGGAACAGGGGGACGGGGTTGGTGTCCCAGATTGGAACAGGGGTGGAACAGGGGGACGGGGTTAGTGTTCCAATTTGACCTTGGTCAAATTGGAACACTAACCCCGTCCCCCTGTTCCACCCCTGTTCCAATCTGGGACACCAACCCCGTCCCCCTGTTCCATCCCCGATTGGCACAGTGGGGTCAGTTCCTGCCGCGTTTGCACGCAAAAAGACGATTTTGACGGCAGTTTAGCTCGATTTGAGGGTTTTTAGAGCTTAAAATCGTCTTTTTGCGTGCAAACGCGGCAGGAACTGACCCCACTGTGCCACTGAGTCAGTTTCCCCGGCCCCAGTGAGTCACTTCTCTGTGCTTCAGGTCACATTACTGTACTAGCTCTTTAAACAGAACCATGTATTTTGCTGCTGAGTCTTTCCAGTCAAATTTGCTCTTGCGGGCGTTTTCAAAGAGGCCCTTCCAGGCCACTTCTTCGTAGCGATACACGTTTACTGCGCGCTGTATGGTCTCAAGGAACTCGTGGGCATTGTAATTGGCAAAAGAAAAGCCGTTACCCTCACCGGTTACCTCATTGTAGGGCTGCACCGTGTCCTTGAGGCCGCCGGTCTCGCGCACGATGGGGATTGTGCCATAGCGCATGCCTATCATCTGGGCAACGCCACAAGGCTCAAAGCGCGAGGGCATCAAAAGCATGTCAGCAGCAGCATAGATACGGTGCGCAAGCTGCACATCGTAACCAATGTAGATAGCAAGCTTGTGCGGATAGCGATGAGCCATCTCGCGTAAAAAGTCCTCATAGATGTAATCGCCGGAGCCAAGAACCACCAACTGCAGATCCATGCTCATGATTTCGTCAAACACACCTCTGAACAAATCGAGACCCTTTTGATCAACCAGGCGGCCTATGCTCGCCAACATCGGAACACGCTCGTTGAAAAAGCCCTCACCGGGTGACGCGCTGTCGCCTCCGGCAGGCAGCCCTAATTGAGCCTGCAACTTGGCTTTATTCTCCGCCTTCTTGAGCTGCGAACTACGATAGGGAACAAAGATATAAGGGTCACGTTGCGGGTCATATTTCTGAGTGTCAATGCCGTTTAGGATTCCGCTCAGCTTGTAGCTGTTAGCCCGCAGCACCCCATCAAGGTTCTCACCAAAGTAGGGGTCTTGAATCTCCAGCACGTAGCTGGGGCTTACGGTGGTCACCTTGTTGGCATAATAGATAGCTGCCTTTACCAGGTTTACAGCCCCAAAGAACTCAAGCCTCTCCCAGAGTTCAGGAGTTGATTCCAAACCACACACGTCTTCAACGATGGCCGACGAAAAAACGCCCTGGTACTTGATATTGTGCACGGTGAATACCGTTTTGACATCGTAGTAGAAAGGATCATGCTGGTATCCGTTATTAAGTAAAATGGGAATCAGCGCAGATTGCCAGTCATGGCAATGGATGACATCGGGCTTAAAACCAAGGCGCGGCAAACAATCAAGCACGGCGCGGCAGAAAAAGGAGAAGCGCTCTGCCTCGTCAAAGTGGCCGTAAACGCCCTCTCGGTTGAAATAGTAATCACAGTTGACAAAGTAATACTGAACCCCGTTGTATTTCAGTGATTCTATACAGCAGCCAACGGTTCGCCAGGATACATTAACACTGATGTCAAACAAGTATTCTTTACCCTCTAAGAGCTCTGGATCAATTGCGCTGTACATAGGCAGCATGACACAAATCTCTGCGCCTTGCGATGAGAGCGCTGCCGGTAAGCTCCCCCCTGCTTCTCCCAACCCGCCGGTTGTGAGAAATGGAGCCGCTTCTGAAATCACATAGAGTACCTTCAAAACAATCACCCTTTCCCAATGCGTCAAATAACCGAGTACTTGCCTACAATCACCGGTTTTTCCGGTTTTCCTTTTAAGACCACGTTGTCATTGATCTTGACATACTTATCCAGGATGACGTTTTCGAGCTTTGCGTTTTTACCAATCTGAGTCTTGTGCATAACAATGCAGTTTCTCAACTCGGCCTTTTCTTGTATCAAAACATCGCGCGAAATAACGCTACCTTCCACCATCCCGTCTATGAGGCTTCCGCTGGAGACCAACGAGTTGCTCACCATAGCCTTGTAGCGGTAGCGAGTTGGCGGGTTGTCCATGACCTTGGTGTGAATTGGGTTATCAGGGGTAAAAAGCTCCTGCCGTACGCTGGGGTCCAAAAGGGCCATATTGTTGTTAAAGTAGGTCAGTACCGAGCAAATCTTGCCATAATAACCTTGGTGTTCATAGACACCCACCTTGAGCGTATCCAGATTCTCGGCGAGTATATCAAACAGGTCCATGTTGATGGCAAAGGGCGAGCTGCCAATGATGTCAATGAGTTGCTGCCTTTTGATGATTCCCATGCCCACATAAAAATTGGACGCTTTTTTGCTGCTGGCAGCGTCTTGTTCTTGGCCGTACTCCCACCAGCCGGTAACCTTCTTTTTGCCTGCAACACTCAGGCGCAAAAGCGAGCGGGTTTCTCCATGTACCGAAGGATCCTTGGTGCTGATGAGCGTAACATCATTGCCCTCTTTGTTGTGAAAATCGAGGACCTTTGCCAAATCAATGTTAGCCGCAAAGTTTGCCTCAGAAAATATGACGTCTTCTTTGGAGGTCTTCTCCAAAAACTCAATGCTGCGATGCAAATCGCGCAGCGGAAAATGCCACTGACGAGGACGCAAGCCCTGATTGCCGCCCGGCAAAATGAACAGGCCCTCTGATTTGCGGTCGAGCGCCCAGGCCTTGCCGGCGCCCAGATGATCAAGCAGCGGGCGGTAATGATAGGGCGTGACGATGCCTACGTTGCGCACCCCGGCATTGACCATAAAGGAGAGCGTAAAGTCTATCAAGCGGTAACGGCCGCCAAAAGGCACGGCTCCCAGAGGGCGCACATCCGTGAGCTGCTCAAGGACCTCATTATTGTTGTTAAGGGTGAGAATGCCTATTGCTCTGCTCATAGCGTCTCCTCCTTATCGGCAAGTATGTTGCTGCCTTCAGAAATCATGGTTTCTTCGGCAATGACCGCATTTTCTTCGATGAGGGTAATCCCGGATTGGCGGCCGCCCTTATCGCTCGAAGCAATGCCCACAGAACAGTAAGCCCCTATGTTGGCTCCCTCTCCCAGGATGGTCTTGTGCACCCAGGACTCGCTGCCCACGCGGCTCTTTTGCAAGAGAATCGAGTTCTCCACCACGGCTCCTTCGGCAACGTATACGCCTTGGGCGAGGATAGAGTTTTCCACGGCGCCAAGTATCACACAGCCGTTGCTGATAAGGCTGTTTCTTACGCGGGCCTTGGGACTGATAAAATGCGGCGGCAGGGTCTCCTCGTTGGAGCAGATTCTGAGACCGCTGGAGAAAATGTCAAAGCGCGGGTTTTCTAGCAACAACTCCATGTTGGCGTTGTAATAGCTCTCAAGAGTGCCCACATCCTTCCAGTAACCCTTAAAGGTGTAGGTGAAAAGCCGCTTTTTCTGCGCCAGCAGGCGGGGAATGACATTCTTGCCAAAGTCTTTTTCTGACTCAGGGTCAGCCTCATCTTCTATCAAGGCCTTTTGCAACACCGGCCAAGAAAAGATGTAGACGCCCATAGAGGCAAGAGAAGAATCCGGCACCTTGGGCTTTTCCGTGAACTTTTTGATGCGCCCCGTCTCGTCAGCCGTGATGATGCCAAGCTGCGTAGCCTCACGCTTGGTCACCTCCACCGCCGCGATGGTCAAATCGGCCTTGTTGGCCTTGTGAAAATCCAGCATGTGTCCGTAGTTCATATGGTAGATATGATCGCCGGAGATTATCAGTACATAGTCTGGATTATATGTGGAGATAAAATCCATGTTTTGATACACGGCGTTAGCGGTGCCCTCGTACCAGGTTCCTCCACTTTCGCCCACGTAGGGAGGCAGGATGGAGAGCCCTCCAGACATCACATCCAAATCCCAAGGCGCACCCATACTGATATAGGTGTTGAGCTTGAACGGTTTGTATTGGGTGAGCACCCCAACCGTATCAATGCCCGAATTACTACAGTTGCTCAAGCCAAAATCGATGATGCGGTACTTGCCGCCAAACGAAACCGCCGGTTTGGCGATGTTGTGGGTAAGGCTGCCGAGGCGGCTTCCCTGCCCACCTGCTAAAAGCATTGCGATACATTCTTTTCTCTGCGCCATACTCAACTCCCCTCAAATCGTCCGCTCTCATGAAGGGCTATCTCTTTGCAGGGGACATGCCAGATGCCACTGCAATACTCCCGTATGGTCCGGTCACTCGAGAAGATCCCGGAGTTTGCGATGTTCACAAGTGCCGATCTGTGCCATTGGTACTGATCAAGGAACAGGTTATTCATATGGGCACTTGCTTCGACGCACGGCGAAAAGTCCTTGAGGACAAAGTACTCGTCGTATTCCTTAAGTAGCGAATCGTAGATTCCCTGAAAACGACCATGAGATTCAGGAAAAAAGAACCCGTCAACGAGTAAATCCATTACCTTCTTAAGACGAGGGTGCTTTTCGTATTCGTCCCACCCATTATAGCTCCTGTTGAGGTTTAATTCCAATACCTCATCTGCCCTTAATCCAAAGATAATACTGTTCTCGTCGCCCACTTCTTGATGGATCTCTACGTTGGCTCCGTCCATTGTGCCAAAGGTGAGGGCGCCGTTCATCATGAACTTCATGTTGCCCGTACCGGAGGCCTCTTTGCCGGCAGTTGAAATCTGCACGCTGACGTCGGCGGCAGGGTAGAGCAACTCGGCTGAAGACACGTTGAAGTTCTCCCAGAAAATCACCTTGAGGCGCTCGCACACCCTTCTGTCCTTGTTGATGATATTGGCTACCTCAACAATGAGCTGGATGATCTCCTTGGCGTAGTTGTATCCGGGCGCCGCTTTGCCGCCAAAGATAAAGGTTTGCGAGGGAATGGGCAGGTCCGGATTATCGCGCAGGCGCAAATAGAGGTCCATGATTCTCAGGATGTTCAGGAGCTGTCGCTTGTAGGCATGAAAGCGCTTGACCTGAATGTCAAAGGACGACTGCGGGTCAATCAATAGGCCCTTGCGATTCATGATAAGGCGAGACAGGTTTTGCTTATTAGCTAGCTTGACGTTACGCAGGCTTTCAATAAAGCTGGCGTCATTATGAAAGTACATGAGCCTTTGCAGCTGCGTCATATCGGCCTGCCACTCGGGGCCTATTGCCTCGGTGATTAATCCCGAGAGGTTCTTATTGGCATCCATGAGAAAACGGCGGTGACTCACCCCGTTGGTTTTGTTGTTGAACTTGTAGGGATAAAGCCGGTAATACCTATGCAATACGCGGTCTTTGAGTATCTGGGTGTGCAGCTCAGAAACGCCGTTCACTGAATGGCTGCCAATCAAGGCCAGGTCAACCATGCGCACTTCGTGATTCCAGATGATGCCCACCTTGTTCAGCAGGTCCCAATCCGTGGGAAACTTGCGCGTGATTTCTTCCTTAAAGCGGTTATCAATCTCTTCGATAATCTGGTAGATGCGAGGCATCAGGTATTGAAAAATACTGACCGGCCATTTTTCCAGCGCCTCAGGCATAACCGTGTGGTTGGTAAAGGAGATGGTGTTGACGGTGATGGTCCAGGCTTCTTCCCAGCTCATGTATTCCTCGTCCATGAGAATGCGCATGAGCTCGGGGATGCAAAGCACCGGATGGGTATCATTGACGTGGATGGACACCCATCGAGAAAGATTTCGGAGCGGCTCCTTATGATTTTCTTTGTAATGGCGGATGATGCTGGAGAGCCCGGCGGCCACAAAAAAGTACTGCTGCTTGAGGCGGAGCTCCTTACCGGCTCGGCTGCTGTCTTCCGGGTAGAGAATGTCAGAGATTGCCTCTACCTCGGCCTTGTAGCGTATGGCCTCGGTGTAGTTATCACCGCTGAGCGAGATTACGTCCAGCTCTTGTTCTGCCGGCTCCGCGCTCCAGAGGCGCAGGTTGTTCATCCTGGATTGGCCGTCATAACCAACAACCGGCACGTCATAGGGAATGGCGCGGATGGTCTCGTAACCCTCGTGGAAAAAGACCGTATTGCCGTCGATATGCTCCGAGCGTATATATCCCTTAAATCTGACCTCAACCGCCTTGCCCGGCTTGCAGGTTTCCCAGGGGTAGCCGTTTTCTAACCAGTTGTCGGTGAGCTCGGCTTGCTTGCCGTCGATGATGCGCTGCTCAAAGATTCCGTAGCGATACCGAATGCAGTTGCCGTGCCCCGCCACGTCAAGGGACGCCAGTGAGTCGAGAAAGCAGGCTGCCAGCCGGCCCAAGCCACCGTTGCCGAGCCCTGCGTCTTTCTCTTGTTTTTCAATCTCTTTAAGAGAGATTCCCAGCTCGCCCAGCCCGTCCTCAACCACATTTGTGATGCCGAGGTTGCCCAGATAAAGCGGCAGTAGTCTACCAATGAGAAACTCCATAGAAAAATAATAAACCTGGCGCTCCGGCTCTTTGTTCTGCTCTGCCCAATTTAAGGCAACACGTTCCTTTATCAGCTGCACCAGGGTGTTATAGTGCTCCCAAGCTGAACCGTCGCCATAAGGCTTGCCCTCAATCTCTGCGTATTTATCGGTAAACAGCTTGATGAATTCGTCTTTGTCTCTAAACAATCGTGCCTCCATAGTTCAATGGTATCTACAACTAAATAGTTACTTCTTCTTCGTTTTTTTCTTCCGCTCTACCGGCTTGAAGATCAGCCCGGCCAAAGGCGGAACAACCACTTCAATCGATGCAGGGCGGCCCTGCCAGGCAATAGGCTTGACCTCTATTGGGGTTTGATTCCCTTTGCCACTGCCACCAAAGCGCTCCTCGTCAGAGCAAAGTAACTGTACGTAGTCATGCTTTGGCTTCCAGTTTTTGCCGAGTTCAGCGGCGCCTTCATTGTTTGTCTCGCCGGAGGACTCGCCATCCTTGCCCTCATCAAGTCCGTGAACAGGCACGCCAACCCTGAAGCTTTCATGATGATCCGGTGACATATTCAATACCACCAGCAGGTGGTCGTCCTCGTGGCGGCCATAGCGCAGAAAACAGAACACGCTTTGATCTCGGTTATCTGCATCAATCCAATCAAAACCAAGCCAGCCGCTGTCATCAACCCAAAGGGCCTCCTCAGCCCTATAGGTCAGGTTGGCTTCTGTCACAAAGTCCTGGAACATCTGGTGCGGCTCATACTTGAGGAGAAACCACTCCAGCTCCTCGTCGTAGCGCCACTCAATAAAGGGAGCCAGTTCGGTTCCCATAAAGCAGAGCTTCTTACCCGGATGGGTGAGATAGTAACAATAGAGAGCCCTGAGGCCGGCAAACTTCTGCCAGTAGTCACCGGGCATCCGCCCCAGCAAACTCCTCTTGCCGTGAACCACTTCATCATGAGAAAACGGCAGGATGAAATTCTCGGAGAAAGCATACATGAAAGAAAAGGTCAGATAATCGTGATTGTAGGGCCGTGCGGTAAAGGGTAGTGCCGAATAGCGCAGCGTGTCATTCATCCAACCCATGTTCCATTTGTAGTGAAAGCCCAGACCGTCTTCGTTGGTTGGGTGCGTTACGCGTGGCCAATCGGTTGACTCCTCGGCAAACATGAGAACGTGGGGAAATGACTCAGCCACCGTGTCATTGAGAGTTCGTATGAACTCAAGAGCCTTCTCGTCAATGAGAACATTGCGGCCGCTGTCGGCCTCGCCAAAGTTTGCGTAAATCATACTGGTGACGCCGTCTACACGTAATCCGTCAACCTTGTAAACGTCAAACCAGAAAAATGCGTTAGAGATCAAAAAGCTCCAAACCTCTGCACGTAAAAAGTTGAATCGGTAGGTTCCCCAGTTGGCGTGGTCACCGCCGTCATAGAGAGCCTCGCCGTCAAAGCGGCCCAGGCCATGTGAATCGCGGCAGAAGTGCCCCGGCACCCAATCCATGATAACGCCCAGGCCCGCCTGGTGGCACTTATCTATGAAATACATGAGGTCATGCGGGTTTCCGTAGCGGCTTGTGGCCGAGAAGTAACCGGTGATCTGGTAACCCCAAGAGGCATCCAGGGGGTGCTCCATCAGCGGCATGACTTCAAGATGGGTGTAGCCCTTCTCCTGCACATAGGGAACCAGCTTGTCAGCTAAATCGCGATACGTGTAAAAGGCTCCATCAGCGTGACGCATCCACGAGCCCAAATGCACCTCGTAGATAAGCATCGGCGCAGCTATGTTCCGCTCACGTTTTTGAAAAGCCAGGGCAGCCTTAGACCACTTGTATCCCTCTAGTGAGTAGGTTATTGAGGCAGTGTCAGGGCGCAGCTCACTAAAAAACGCAAAGGGGTCGGCCTTGTAAAAAACACTGCCGTCGCTTCCGCAAATCTCGTATTTGTAGAGCTCATTTGACCCAAGATCCGGGATGAACAAGACCCAGACTCCCGAGTCGCCCGAGTCAAGGAGACTCATTTTGTGCTCTGACCCGTTCCAACCGTTGAAATCGCCAACGACACTGACCCGCGAGGCATGCGGTGCCCAAACGGCAAAATGCACACCATCCGCCAAAACCTGTGCCCCAAACTTGACATAGCTGTTATTCAACTTGCCGTGGTTGAACAGGTAGGCTTCGTCCTTACTCAAAAACTCTTTGCCTGCCATATATTCCCTTCCTCCCTGAGGATTTGCTCATAATAATACTAGATACGTAACCGAAATGTGTCAGAAGTCCCACACGTTTATTGACTCACTGGGGACGGGGAAAGTGACTCACTGAGCAGGCTTAGCTGTTTGGCTTCAGTCTTGGGGGTGAGCGACACGGTTGAGCTGCAAGCTAGCAAAGGCATGCTGGAGCGAGCCGGGGCCCCAAGACTGAAACAAATAGCTAAGCCTGCTCAGTGAGTCACTTTCCCCGTCCCCAGTGAGTCACTAGTTAGTCTGAGTTACAGAAGTCTGAGCTTGTTTTCTGGTTGTGCCATTGAAGAAGAAGGTGAAATAGCGAGCAAAAACGTAGAGCACCATGCCTGCGGCAAATACTGTTTGGATAACTACGAGCACGCCAAGAGCCAGCAGGAGAATCTCGTTTGCGCCGAGTGCTGCAAAGAAGGCAGTTGCCTTGGCAAGCGCGATGGCACAGATAACAAACGGAAAGGTCATTGCTGCATAGCTGGGATAAAACTTAAGACGCAGCAGTTTTGGCAACTGCGTGAGCACTACGATAAGACACAGCTGCGCAAGGGCGGCCAAGGTTATGACTACGGGCAGCAGCGGCTCAGGTGAAACCGAAAGATAGGCTGCCAGGGAAAGGCTCATTGGTGCGGCAAAGATGCAGAACAGGGGCTTTGCTGCCTCGGGCACGTCATGCTTGATGTAGCGATAGATCATCATCACCAGCAGAGTGACAAAGCATGCAGAGCCAAACCAGAAGATTCCCATTCCAAACACTCCCAGGCCAAAGACCGGAGAAGTGAGCGAGGCAACAACAATGCCTACGTAGGCAATGAAGTGAGTGGGAAAAACCTGCTTGATGTCAAACTTAACCATGAACGTGGCGGTGAACCACGCAATAAAGCTGAAGTGGGCAAGAACCGCGGTGCACCAAACCACAAACGCGGCAACAAAAGAAAACGGCACCAGGTAGGTGGCCAGCTGCATAATCGTCATGAAGAGCGTGGCAAAGGAGCCGGCAAAAATGGGGTTTTTGAGGTCCTCTTTTACCAGGTGGGTATACCCAACGATCTTGGTGGTCAGTATAAGCACCAATAAGAGCGACAGTCCGCCTGCAGTGATATGAAGCACCTCAGAGTAAGGTTGCAGCAAAATCCCCAGCGAGGCAAGACCGAGTGCAACGCCTGCTGTGGGAAGAGGAACCTTTTTGATGATGTCTTTCATGTCTCTGCTTTCTTGCCTGTGTTTTGCCTGTGTGCCAACTGCTACTTTTTTGTATGTAAGTATTTTACAAGGTCTAGCCAGAATGTAAAATTATTTATTCTTCTGTAGTGATAAAATATGCTTATGAATGATACCGTTCACACCCCCTTTGTTGTCTTACGCGTTTGCCGCAGGACTACAGGGGTGGGGAGCGTGAGCAGAAAAGATTAACAGAGCCGTAAAAGCTGGAGGTGCAGTATGCAGGATTTTAGAACCGCTACCTTTTTGAGTGTCTGCAAAACCATGAATTACACCCAGAGTGCGCGCGAGCTCAACATCACCCAGCCGGCGGTCTCGCAGCACATTGCGTACCTGGAAAAAACCTATGACACCAAGCTCTTTGTCTATCAAAAGAGAAAGCTCACCCTCACCGCCGCTGGCGTTATGCTCCGTGATGCATTCACCGTGGCCAATCACAATGAGCGCCAGCTCAAGGATCACATAGCCGCGCTCTCGGACGAGCGCCGCACGCTCAAGCTTGGGGTCACCATGACAGCAGGGGAGTACATACTTGCCCGCCCTCTCGCCCAGCACCTCGCAGAAGACCCAACAATCCAGACCCGCGTGGTGGCATCAGACACCAAGCGCTTGCTCGGCCTCCTGCAAAGTGACTCCATAGACTGCGCGCTCGTTGAAGGCTTTTTTGACAAGAGCAAGTACGGATGGGAGCTGTTTTCCACCGAGGAGCTCATCTTGGTGTGCGCACCTGAGCATCGCTTTGCCAAGCGGCCCGCGCGTTTAGAGGATCTGCTCGGCGAGCACCTGTTGCTCCGCGAGTTAGGCTCGGGCACCCGCGCCGTTCTTGAGCACGAGCTCGCCGCACAAAACCTCACGCCGGGCAGCTTTGCTCGCGTTACGGAGATATCAAGCCCCAACATCATCAAGACCTTTGTTGAGCAAGACTACGGAATCAGCTTTCTCTACAGAGCTGCCGTGCAAAGCGAGCTCAAAGAAAAGCGGCTCAAAGAAGTCTCATTAGGCAGCAGATCAATCAAACACGACATGACCTTTGTTTGGCTCAAAGGAAGCCTCTTTGAACACGAAAATCGCGCCCTGGTAAACCGGCTGAGAGAGATTTACCAAAGCCACCACCCGCTACCTGCCAGGCAGTAGTCAAGCAGGCCTTTTCAAGCAGCTGCCCGCTGCCTGCCAAGCAGTAGTCAAGCAGGCCTTTTCAAGCAGTCGCCCGCTGCCAGCCAGGCAGTAGTCAAGCAGGCCTTTTCAAGCAGCTGCCCGCTACCTGCCAAGCAGTAGGTCAAGCAGGCCTTTTCGCTGGGCAGGCTGCAATTCTGGGTCAAAGCGCACCAGCTCCATCTCGGCAATCCTATCCTCTGGATTGATGATGCCGTCTTTTTGAATCCAGAGCAGTTCGCGCATTTTGGCTGGCGTGTCTCGCCTCTGTCTGTCTTCCAGCTGGTTGGTCTGCTCAAGAGCCCTGCTCATTGAGCTTCTCTCCTTGCCGTAATTCTCAACAAACTTTTCTTCATCCATAAAAACGGAGAGCTGCCCGCCCCAGTAGTTGGTTTCCCAGTCTCCCCAGTCCCCCAGGGCAATGGTCTGCGGAAAATCAATAAAGCTTTTCCATAAATCAACGTAGCGGCTCTTAAAATTGACATCTCTGTGCTTGTATACCTTGGCAGTGAGCAGATGATAATAGCGCTTATATGCCAAAAGAAAGGCCAGGAGCAAGGTGTTGCAGTAGTCATAGTATTCCTCTTGGTTTGCCAGCTCGTTTTCCATCTCTTTGAAAGACGGAACCCTGAAGGTAAAGCTCGGGCGCTCGGCGTATGAGCGATAGGGATTGAAGAATCCAAAGGCTTTGATGAGCGACACTTCACCCTCGGCTTGCTCCGGGTATTCAAAGTCAAACATGGCAGAATCGCAAAGGTGCTTGCGATAAAAGCCCGAGAGCAGCATGCAAATACGCATGGACAGCTCCTCAACCGCAACGTTGGCACCCTTTTTTCTCCACCCTTCAAATATGGGATTGGTAAACTGCTCATCGCTCAAAAGGACCTCACTGGCAACATCAAAATGAGCATCAAGCTCAGAGCCGTTTGGCCCCTGAAAGCCTCCGAGCGCATATTCAAGCAGCTCGTCTGCAGGCACAATGATTTTTCTCTCAGCCATGGTTGTCCCTTCTCGCCTTGATAATTGCCCACTCATCATACAGTAAACTTGTAGTTGACAAGTGCTTGTTCGCCGTTCTCTTGATTTATAATTATGGCGGCACTCAACAGTGAAACATACGAGAGAATCGAAGCAAAATGAGAACATATGGAACGCAGGCCGCCGGGGTACGCACGCCTATTATTTATGAGGGAGATAATCTGCCCGAGATAGTGGTTGATTCTGTGCTGGCGTATTGCGATGAATGCAATCTGCAAGTGAATGACAGAGATGTCATCGGAGTTACCGAGGCGGTTGTTGCCAGGGCGCAGGGCAACTATGCAAGCACAGAGCACATCGCCGCCGATGTGAGGGCCAAATTTCCCTCCGGCGCGGTGGGCATAGTCTTTCCCATTATGAGCCGCAACCGCTTCTCCGTTTTGCTCAAGGGCATAGCCGCCGGGGTAAACAAGCTCTACATTCAGCTGAGCTACCCTATGGACGAGGTGGGCAACCACATCATCAGTGAAGACGCGCTGTTCAATGCAGGTGTAGATCCCTATATCGATGCCTTCAACGAGCAGCAATTCCGCACCATCTTTAGTGACCTCAAGCATGAGTTCACCGCCATTGACTACCTGGAGCTCTACCGAGAGATTGGCAATAACGCCGAGATTATCCTCGCCAACAATCCTGCCGAGATTCTCAAGTACACCAAGCAGGTCATTGCCGCAGACATACATACGCGCGCGCAGACCAAGAGGCGCCTGCTGGCAGCCGGCGCCGAGACGGTGTATTCGCTTGAAGAGATACTAAATCAGCCCGTTGACAGCAGTGGCTTCAACGATAAGTACGGTGTACTGGGCTCTAACAAGGCCAGCAGCGATAAGGTCAAGCTGTTCCCGCACTCCTGCGACAAGTTTGTGGCGGACGTGCAGGCCATCATGTATGAGAAAACCGGCGTTATGGTGGAGGTTCTTGTCTACGGAGACGGTGCCTTTAAAGATCCGGTAGGCAAGATTTGGGAGCTGGCTGACCCGGTGGTCTCCCCGGCCTACACCATCGGTTTATCGGGGCTTCCCAACGAACTCAAGCTCAAATACCTCGCCGACAACGAGCTAGCCGACATGCGCGGCGACGAAGCCAGAGAAGCCATGATCAGCCGCATACGCACCAAACAACTCAACCTAATGGGCAAGGACGAGACCGAAGGCACCACACCCCGCCACCTCACCGACCTCATCGGCAGCCTATGCGACCTGGTAAGCGGCAGTGGAGACAAAGGAACCCCCGTAGTCTTCATCAGAGGCTACTTCGACAACTTCGCCAGCGAGTAACTCCCTGGGGACGGGGAAACTGACTCACCTGACAGGTGGAACAGGGGGGACGGGGTTGGTGTGGAACAGGGGGGACGGGGTTAGTGTTCCAATTTGACCAAGGTCAAATTGGAACACTAACCCCGTCCCCCCTGTTCCACACCAACCCCGTC
>WRBR01000046.1 GCA_009784425.1 Coriobacteriia bacterium
AATCGTTCTTTTGCGTGCAAACGCGGCAGGAACTGACCCTACTGTGCCACTGAGTCACTTTCCCCGTCCCCGGCTGACTCACAACTTACTTTACACTTGTGTGTACACTCTGTGAGTTTTTATTGACAAATCCTAAAGAGTACTAAAATCTAGGAGGAGTTCAAAACTACAACAAACAGATCTGGGGGATTTGTGCATGCAAAAAACAGCACTACAAACACGGGGTCTCACAAAAAGCTACGGCGAACAACGCGCGCTCAATGAGGTTTCATTGACTCTGTACAAGGGCGATGTGTATGGCCTTGTGGGGCGCAATGGCGCAGGGAAAACCACACTGTTCAAGTGTGTCATGGGGCTTGCTCGCCCAAGCGCCGGCAGTATTGAGATTAACGGTGAGAGCAGCAATCTGGGCGCGGCGCGGCGCCAAATGGGCTTTTTAATCAACCCAACCTTCTTTCCGTATCTTAACCCCTATGAAAACCTGCGTTATCGGTGCAAGGTCAAGGGGATACAAAACAAGGGAGAGGTAGAGCGCCTGCTCAAGCTGGTAGGCCTGGGCGGCGTTAAGAAACCGTTCAAGGCGTTTTCTCTCGGCATGAAAAACCGCCTTGGCATTGCCGGGGCTCTGCTTGGCTCCCCTCCTATTGTGGTGCTTGATGAGCCGGTCAATGGCCTTGATCCTCAGGGCATCATCGATATGCGCGAGGTCATCAAGGATATTAATGCCACCACAGGAACTACCTTCCTCATCTCCTCGCACATTTTGAGTGAGCTGGATTTGGTGGCAACCCGCTTTGGCTTTATCGAAGAGGGTGTTTTGCTCAAGGAGATTTCACACAAGGACCTACACGAGCGCACCAAAAAAACGCTGCTGCTAGAGGTTGATGACCTGCTCAAGGCCCAGGTGGCACTGAAGTCCCTGGGGATTGAGCCAGAGGCTCTGGAGCTTGAACACAAGGCTCAGGGCCTGGAGCAGGCAGCAACTCACCGATACCGCCTGTCTCTGGATTCTCATCTGGACAAAACAAGCGAGATTGCGCGAGCCCTGGTCAACGCCAACGTACAGCTCTACAATCTGCACCAGCGAGAGACCACGCTGGAGGAGTACTTTGTGCGCTTGGTAGGTGGTCAAGATGCTTAGATTAATTCACGGTGAGATCTATCGCCTGCTTCACAAGAAGAGCCTGTATATCTACTTTGGCGCCCTGGCGCTGGGTTATCTGGCTCTGGCGTTTATCCGCTCAGGAGGATTTGAGCCGGCATCCATCATAGACGACGCGCTGAGTCTCTTCATTTTGATGCCGGCGCTACTGGGTGGCTTTTTGTTTGCCGCCATCTATACCGACGACCTTAATTCCAAAAATCTCATCTCTTTGGTTGGGTCTTCAACCAGCAAGGTCACCATCGTCCTGGCAAAATTTATTTTGATGGCGCTCTTTAGTGCTGTTACGTTTGCGCTTGCTCCCCTCTTTCATATGGGCGTTTATGCCCTCTTGGGGCAGGTGGCTACAGCCGATATGGCTGCAATGTTATTTGCGGTTTCAAGCAAGTATCTGCTGGCTGCACTGGCTTACGCCGCCCTCTCGGGCATTGTGGTCTACGGGCTCCAGCGCACAACTTTTGCCATCGTTACCTACCTGCTGCTTGCTTTTGGTGTAGCAAGCGGCCTGATTTCAATAGCGCTCAATATGTTTGCGCCCACCCTTACCGAGCATCTGATAACAGGAATAACGGACAGGGTTCTCATGGCACTGGTTTCGGGCGCATCGCTCGGCTTGCCGATGATTGAATACGCACTGTACCTGGTGATTGCCGTAGCGGCATCTCTTTTGGTGTTGTCCAGAAAGGAAATGGAGTTTTGATGACAAAGAAGAAGAAGGTGGGCAAATGGATTGCCCTGGCAGTGGTTTTGGCGATTGCGCTTGCGGGAGTGCTCTTTCTCAAGCAATACTACGATTTGCGCTATGCCCCGGATGATGACTTCTATACCGTGGTACCTCTGGACTATGACATTACCCCCTACAACGACGAACAGGGTGGTCGCTTAAAGGATTATTCCCTCACCGGCTATAACGCAGAGGGCGAGGCCAAGGATCTGGTATTTACGGTCTTTGTTGACGCGCATGGAGCCGACCTGTATCCTCCGGGAACCTATCTCAAGGTGAGCGTTAGCAAGCAGATGGTGCTGAACTGCAGAGCTTTGGATGTAGCAAATGTTCCCGCAGGTGCGCTCGAGAGGATACAGGCGTCTTTTGTACCCTCTGCTGCCACCACGCTGTCTGAATACGCCGCGGAGCGTACCCAGCAGCTCTCCGTTAAGAATAAGCCTTCCTTGCAGGTCAGCTGCACGGTGAGTGGAACCACGCTGGTCTACACCTACGAGTACACTGCCGATATGCAGGCAATAGCCGAGTCAGATGCTTTTCTCTTAGACCCGGTGTATGTCTCACAATTCAGAACAGACAAACAAGCCTTTGATGAACTCACCGCAATCGTCCTTGAGGTCAGGCTCGATGACGGAACAATCATCTTCTCGCAAAAATACAACACCCGTGTTGAGTTTACCTACGAACTACAGTGACGCCGGGCATCGGGTAAAATACTGAGAGAAATCTAGTGGAATAATTTGAGTTGACCTGAGCAGGGAGTAGAGATGATACGCGTTGGAATAGTGGGATATGGGAATATTGGGCGTGGTGTTGAGAAGGCAGTGTTGGCCGCTGAGGACATGGAGCTGTGTGCTGTGTTTTCGCGGCGCGATCCTGAGGGAATCAAACTTGCTTTGAGCACGGCACCGGTGCTTCATGTGGATGAAGCTCCCCGTATGACCGATGAGATTGACGTCATGATACTTTGCGGCGGGTCTGCCACAGACCTGGCTGAGCAAGGGCCTTACTTTGCCTCACTCTTCAATACGGTTTGTAGTTATGACACGCACGCAAAGATTCCCGAGTACCTTGCGGCAGTTGATGCGGCTACCAATGACACCACCGCAGTCATCTCCACCGGTTGGGATCCGGGCCTATTTTCAATGATGCGCGCGCTGTTTGAGGCGGTATTGCCAAACGGCGGCACGTACACCTTTTGGGGAAAGGGCGTGTCGCAGGGTCATTCCGATGCCATCAGGCGCATAGAGGGTGTGGAGCACGCGATTCAGTACACCGTGCCGCTGGGCGACGCCATCAATATGGTGCGCTCCGGCGTTATGCCCCAGCTCACTACGCGGCAGAAGCATCTTCGTGAGTGCTTTGTTGTTGCCGAGGCTGGTGCAGATAAGGCTGCTATTGAAGAGACTATCAAGACCATGCCCAACTACTTTGCCGAATACAACACCGTAGTGCACTTCATTGAGATGGACGAGCTGCTTGCCAAGCACTCGGCAATGCCCCACGGCGGCATGGTGTTGCGCAGCGGCGTAACGGGAGATACCTTGCAGGGCATGGAGTTCTCTCTGACTCTTGACTCCAACCCAGAGTTCACCGGCAGCGTGATGACTGCCTACGCACGCGCCGCCTTCCGCATGGCAAACGAGAACCTGTTTGGCGCCAAGACCGTGTTTGACGTGCCGCTTGCATATATCTCACCAACTGAGAGAGCTGAGCTCATCAAAGAACTTCTCTGAGTTTGGAGCAGGAGGACGGGGTTGGAACAGGGGGACGGGGTTTGGTACAGGGGGACGGGGTTGGAACAGGGGGGACGGGGTTAGTGTTCCAATTTGACCTTGGAACAGGGGGACGGGGTTAGTGTTCCAATTTGACCAAGGTCAAATTGGAACACTAACCCCGTCCCCCTGTTCCAAAAGTATCCAGTAACTAGATAGTTTGCCTGTATGACAACTTCTGGTTTTGTTTGCGTTGTATACTGCGCCAATAAGGACCATGCGCTGCCTAGTGAGGGTGTTATCTATTGCTCATAGTAATAGATCATGAGCAAAGGCGTATGGCCAAGGCACGGGGGGAAGCTAATCTGTCAACACTAGACGTTTATCTTCTCTGACACAGAAGCGAACTTGATTTCGTGGGAGGAGTTTGACATGCAAAAGACAGTTTATATCGTGGACGACAAGGATGCCAATTTAGCAGTGGCAGAAAAAGCATTACGTGATCACTACCGAGTCATGACCTTGCCTTCTGCGGCAAAAATGCTCGCTCTGTTGGAAAAGGTCATGCCAGATCTCATCCTTTTAGATATTGAGATGCCGGGGATGGACGGCTTTGAGGCCTTGCGCATATTAAAAACCAAGGGTCAGTACGCACAGGTACCGGTGATATTTCTCACCGGCATGACCGACTCTCAGCTGGAGGTACGCGGTTTTCAATTGGGTGCGGTTGATTTTATCACCAAGCCCTTTTCAGAGCCGGTATTGGTCAACAGAATAAAGACTCATCTGAAAATTGACGACATCATTCAAGAGCGAACCTCGCAGATCCATCGCCTTAAAAACGCCATAGTATTCAGCTTTGCGGATATTGTTGAAAAGCGAGACCAAAACACAGGCGGGCACATTGAGCGTACGTCGGAATACATCAAGATACTGGTGAACGCCATGCTGGAGCGCGGTGTATATGACGATGAGCTCAAAGACATGAACCTCACAACGCTCATCTCGTCTTCGCGCCTGCATGACATTGGAAAAATAGCAATCCCCGACTGCATCCTCAATAAGGGCAGCCAGCTCACCGATGAAGAGTTTGAGGTGATGAAGAGCCACGCCGCAGAAGGTGTGGGGATTATCGATCAAATTGCCTCGCGCGCGGGTGACGATGAGTTTTTGCTCAACGCCAAGTTATTTGCCGGTTATCACCATGAGCGCTGGGATGGCAAGGGTTATCCCCACGGCTTAAAAGAAAAGACCATCCCGCTGCAAGGAAGAATCATGGCAGTTGTTGATGTGTACGATGCGCTGGTTTCTACCCGGCCCTACAAACCGCCGTTTTCTGAAGAAAAGGCAATACGGATAATCATGGAGGGCGCCGGCAAACAGTTTGACCCCATTATCGCCGATGTCTTTTTTGAGGTAAGGGAGCAATTCAACTCTGTGAGAAGGCGCTGCTCCTGTGACGATAACTGCAACCTGCGGATAGCCGTGTAATTAACCGGGCGCGTTTTCAGCGGCTCACTGTGTAATTAAGAGGTGTTCTCATGGAAAATATAAGAAAACGAGACAGAATGTTTGACACCATGAACAATGTCTCGATGCTCTTGCTTTCGGCTGCTACCGAAGAAACCTTTGAGGAGCATTTACTTGAAAGCATGGAGCTCATAGGCAAGTCCATGAATGCCGACTGTGTGGAGTTATGGCCCAACGAAATGCGCGGAGACACGCTGCATTTTGTTCTCAAATACAAGTGGCTCTCTGCAACCGGCAAAAAGGCTCCGCCCGCAGAGATTGGAACAGCAGTAGCGTATCCACCAAATTGGCTGGATATGTTTTTGCGCGGCGATTATCTTAACGGGCTCGTCAAAGACCTGCCAGAAGACGAGCAGGCTCTCTTAACCCCCTTGGGGATCACCTCCACACTGACTGTTCCCCTGTTTTACAAGGATAAATTTTGGGGAGTGTTTTGCGTAGATGACTGCATAAAAGAGCGCAGTTTTGCAGATGTTGAAGTGGGCATTTTGCGCTCAGCCGGCTTGCTGCTCATGAATGCTCTGCAGAAAAACTCCTACTCCACGGAGCTGCGTGAGGTGCACAATCGCACACAGCTCCTGCTGGACACCACACCGCTGGCGGTGAACTTTTGGAACAGGAACCTCGAGCTGTTTGACTGCAACAACGAAGCAGTACGTTTATTCAAGGTGAGCGATAAAGAAGAATACCGAAGGCGTTTCTTTGAGCTTTCGCCAGAATACCAACCGGATGGAGTGCTCTCACGTGATAAGGCATACGCGTGCATAAATAAAGCCTTTGACGAAGGTATCTGTGTATTTGAATGGATGCACCAGGCATCTGATGGCACCCCCCTGCCCTCAGAGATAACGCTTTTTCGCGTTGCCTATGAAAGCGATTTTGCCGTTGCCGGATATAGCAGGGATTTAAGGGAACAAAAGCGAATGCTGCAGGAGCTTGAATCTGCGCAGATGACAACCTCGGCTATGTTTGAGGCAAGCCCTCAAATCAATATCCTGTTTGACTCTGGGTTCAATGCAATTGACTGTAATCCTGCGGCAGTGGAATTCATGGGATTCAATTCAAAAGACGAGCTCTTGACTTGCGTCATTGATCGCATAGCAGAGATCATACCCCTCAGGCAGCCTGACGGGTCAAGCTCTATCCGCCTCAGAGAAAGCCTGATAGCTGCCCAAAAGAATGGATTCAAAAAATTTGACACAGAAATCCTCATGGATGGCATTCAGCGCAGCGTGAATGTTGAATTTCGCAGGATACCGTACGAAGGCAACTTTGCCATTGTTTGCTATATCACCGACTTAACAGAAGTCCGGGCAAGAGAAAGAGAGCTCATTCGCACGCGCGAACAAAATGAGATTCAGCTGGCAAAACTCAACCTTGTTCTCAACGCTACCAAGATTGGTTTGTGGGACATGGAAGTCACTGCGAGTGACCCCCTGAATGTTGATAATCCCATTGCCTGGTCAAACAGCTTTAGGCATTTATTGGGCTTTGACAACACCGATGACTTTCCCGATGTCATTGCCAGCTTTGAAGACCGGCTGCATCCTGAAGACAGCGATGCAACCCATGCTGCGCTCAAAGCGCATCTCTTTGACAGAACCGGTCAAACGCCCTTTGATGTTGAGTATCGCCTGCAAAGAAAGAACGGCGACTACGCGTATTTTCGCTCTACCGGCGAGACAATCCGTGATGCGAACGGAGCCCCCATTAGAGTTGCGGGTGCCCTGGTAGACATTACAGAGGCAAAGAATATTTTGCTGGACACCGAAAGGCAACGCATAGAGGCAGAGGCAGCAAACAAGGCCAAGAGCTCGTTTTTGTCTGCTATGAGCCACGAAATCCGCACACCAATGAATGCGATTGTGGGGATCACCGAAATTCTTCTGCAAAATGACGATCTTGACCAGGAAATTAGAGAGGCACTTGACAGGATATATGTTTCTGGAGACTTGCTCATGGGAATCATCAACAATATTCTCGACCTCTCAAAGATTGAGGCAGGCAAGCTGGAACTGGCTGTTGCTACTTATGAAACGGCAAGCATGCTCAGTGAAACTGCCCAGCTCAACATGATGCGCATTGGCAGCAAGGCCATAGAGTTTGAGCTGGTTGCCGAAGAGAATCTGCCTTACTGCTTGAAGGGCGACGAGCTCCACGTTAAGCAAATCCTGAACAATCTGCTCTCCAATGCCTACAAGTATACGCAGGAGGGCATTGTCAGGCTGAGTGCTTACTCCGAGGAGATTGAGGGCAATGACAGGGAGAAGATACTGGTTTTATGCGTAAGCGACACCGGGCAGGGTATGTCCGAAGAGTCTGTGAGCCATTTGTTTGACGAATACGTGCGGTTTAATCTTGAGACCAATCGCTTGACGGAAGGCACCGGACTTGGCATGAGCATTACGCGAAATCTAGTGAGCCTGATGAAAGGCGAGATATCCATTGAGAGCAAGCTGAACAAGGGAACAACCGTCACCGTGCGTATTCCGCAGGGCACAGCCGGAGCACGCGTTCTGGGGCCAGAAATGGTTGAAAACCTCTGCATGCTTAAACCTAACAGCAAGGCTCATTTTGAGCGAACTCATCTATCGCGCGAGCCCATGCCTTATGGCAAAGTGTTGGTTGTTGATGATGTTGAGACCAATCTCTATGTTGCCAGAGGCATGCTCTTGCCTTACGAGCTGAGTATCGAAACCGTCACAAGCGGTTTTGAGGCTGTTAAAAGAATCAATGACGGCAAAGTGTACGACATTATTTTCATGGATCACATGATGCCTAAAATGGATGGCGTTGCAGCCACCAAGATTATTCGACAATCAGGGTACAAGAGCCCGATAGTTGCCCTCACTGCCAATGCGGTGGCCGGAGAAGCTGAAAGGTTTCTCTCAAATGGGTTTGATGATTACCTGTCCAAGCCAATAGACGGGCGTCATCTCAATGCCGTCTTGCACAAGTTCATCGTTAAAAAGCAATTACCCGAAACTATTGAGGCTGCAAGGAGGGACTCCCTTGCGCGACAAAAGAAGGCGGTGCCTGTTGTGGCTTCTGACGAAATGCCAACAGACCCGCAGCTTGAGAGAATGTTCTTACACGATGCTGAGTCTGCACTGGAGACACTGGAAGCCCTCTGTCAAGATAGTGAAAATTGCGATGAGGAGGCTTTGAGGTCGTTTGTTATTTGCATGCATGGGATGAAAAGTGCGCTTGCCAGCATTGGCAGAGTGGGCTTATCCTCGCTGGCATCAAAACTCGAAATAGCAGGCCGAGAAGGAAAGCTGGATGTTCTTAGGGCTGAAACTCCCGGCTTTATTGATTCACTGCGTGTTTTTGTTGAAGAGCTTAAACCTGAAGAAGATACCACCGACCGAGCAGATGAAAACCCCTCTTTATTGCTTGAGCAGCTTCACGTGATAAAAACCGCCTGCAAGCGCTATGACAATATCTCCGTGCAGGCAGCCCTCGAAAAGCTGGAGCGCGGCGCATGGTCTCGCTCTACCAGGGATTTGCAGTACAGAATCCGCAGGCATCTTCTGCACAGCGACTTTGACGAGATTGCAGACTTAATCAGCTGCAGATACTGATTTGCGAGCAAGGGAACAAGTCTCAGACTTGTTCCCTTGTCTCTTGGCTAGCTTACTCTACTTAAACCGATTGCAGCTCTTGTTGATTACTCTCTGCTGGTTTTTCTTGCTGTTGCTTTTTGTTCAACTTTACTGCCAGGACTGAAAGTACAATGGCTTGTAAAGCGAGGACTGCCAGGTGGGCGATGGTCCAGGAATCGAACAGTACCATTGAGCCTTGTATGTCTTGCGAGAGAAGGAAGATGACCACAGCAGCGGTTCCGAGTAAGGTGTTGATGAAGATTTCAACGTGGCCGGCGCTTTCTTTTTTCTCGCGTTTTTGACTGGAGTCTCTACTATCTTGGTTCTGGGCAAGCTTTTCATCTTTGCGATTGAAGTAGATGATGAGCAGCATTATCAAAACCAGCATAAAGCCTAAGATGGTTACGGCAATGTTCAGCAGCGCCCAGGCTCCCACGGGAGGTGCCGGGGTAACCGCCAGGGGCACTTCACGCTCTGGGATGACTACTTCTTCAGGTTCTTCAGCCGGCGGATCAGGAGGTTCGGGGGCGGGTGCCTGCGGTACTGGCTGTTGGATGATTATTATCGTTGGAGGAGCCGCGGCTGGGGGCTGAGGTGGGTTTGCTGCCCAGACGGCAAACAGTGTCACATGGCTGGTGATTGTGAAGGTTTGGCCAACTGTCAGGTCAACGCCTCCGTTTATGGTGAGTGACCAACCTTGGAAGGTATACCCAGCCCTGGAAAGACTTCCCTGTCCCAGTGCTGTTGCGCTGGTATTAAATACGTAGGGGCTGTTGGTGTCAACTGGGGCGCTGCCTCCGGTGTTTTCGTTTCCGAGGTAGGTAACCGTAAAGTCGCTCCTTGGTGTCCACTGGGCGTAGAGCGTGTGGTTTTCGGCTCTTGCTACGATGCTCATGGGAGTGATGGGCACGCCGCCTTGAGCGGCGGTGTACCAGCCGGCAAAGACGTAGCCGTAACGCTCAGTTGTGGCGAGGTTGCCGTAAGCGCTGTCAAAGAAGACCGTTTTTGAAGCGGGATTTGCGGCCTCGCCGCCGTTGGCATTGAAGGTTACGGTGGGGCTGAGTGCTACCCAGTGGGCAAAGAGTGTGTGGTTTTCTGCCCTGGTAACCATGCTCGTTGACGTGACGAGATCGCCGCCCTGGGCGGCGGTGTACCAGCCGGTGAAGGTGTAGCCGTAGCGCTCGGTTGTTGCCAGGGCACCGTAGGCACTGTCAAAGGTCACGGTCTTTGAGGCGGGATTAGCCGCCCCTCCCCCGTTGGCGTTGAAGCTTACCGTGGGGTTA
Source organism: Coriobacteriia bacterium (assembly GCA_009784425.1). Lineage (GTDB taxonomy): Bacteria > Actinomycetota > Coriobacteriia > Coriobacteriales > UBA8131 > WQXH01. Next base: position 10,020 of record WRBR01000046.1, read on the forward strand.
AGGGCTGTCCATTGGGCATAGAGGGTGTGGTCTTCGGCCCTGGTGACCATGCTTGCAGCTGTGATGAGCACGCCGCCTTGTGGCTCGGTGTACCAGCCGGTGAAGGCATAACCGTAGCGCTCGGTTGATGCCAGAACGCCGTAGGATTCGTCAATTGTCACGGTTTTGCTAGCGGGATCAGGTGCCTCCCCGCCGTTGGCGTTAAAGCTTACAGTGGGGCTGAGCGCTGTCCAGTGAGCGTAAAGTGTGTGGTCTTCGGCCCTGGTCACCATGCTCGCAGAGGTGATAAGCATGCCGCCCTGGGGCTCTGTGTGCCAGCCATTAAAGGTATAGCCGTAGCGCTCGGTTGTAGCGAGTGTTCCGTAAGCGCTGTCGAAGATGATGATCTTGCTGGCAGGGTTTGCCTCTTCTCCGCCGTTGGTATCAAAGCTGACGGTGGGGCTGAGAGCCGTCCAGTGAGCGTAGAGGGTGTGGTTTTCTGCTCTGGTGACGATGGTCGTTGCCGTGACGAGCACCCCGCCTTCTGGCTCGGTATACCAGCCTCTGAAGGTGTAGCCATAGCGATCGGTTACTGCGAGGGTGCCGTAAGGCTCATCGAAAGTGACGCCTTTTGATGCGGGATTAGCCGCTGCTCCCCCGTTAGCATCAAAGGAGACGGTGGGTCTGAGGGCAGTCCAGTGAGCATAGAGCGTGTGGTTTTCTGCCCTGGTTACGATGGTCATAGCAGTGACGAGCACGCCGCCTTCACGTTCGGTGTACCAACCGGCAAAGGTGTAGCCGTAGCGCTCGGTTACTGCGAGGATACCGTAAGGGCTGTCGAAGAAGACTGTTTTTGAGGCGGGATTTGCTGCTTCGCCGCCGTTGGCATCAAAGGTAACTGTGGGGCTGAGAGCTACCCAGTGGGCAAAGAGTGTGTGGTTTTCTGCTCTGGTTACGATTGTTGTTGCCGTGACGAGCTCACCGCCTTGGGCTGCGGTATACCAGCCGGTGAAGGTATAACCGTAGCGCTCGGTTGTTGCGAGGGCACCGTAGGCGCTGTCAAAGGTCACGGTCTTTGAGGCGGGGTTAGCCGCCTCTCCACCGTTGGCGTTGAAGCTTACGGTGGGGGTAAGGGCTGTCCACTGAGCATACAGTGTATGGTCTTCGGCTCTTGATACGATGGTCAAAGCGGTAATAAGCACTCCGCCCTCTGGCTCGGTGTACCAGCCAGTGAAGCTATAGCCGTAGCGCTCGGTTGTTGCCAGGACTCCGTAAGCCTCATCAAAGACAACATGCTTGTCAATGGGGTCAGCTTCCACCCCACCGTTGGCGTCAAAGGTTATTGTGGGGCCTTCGGCTGCCCACTGAGCATAGAGCGTGTGGTCTTCTGCCCTGGTGACGATGGTCGTTGCCGTAACGCGACTTCCGCCCTGGGGCTCGGTAAACCAGCCGGCAAAGACGTAGCCATAGCGCTCGGTCACTGCGAGGGCACCATAAGCACTGTCAAAGGTCACGGGCTTTGAAGCAGGATTGGCCGCTTCTCCCTCATTGGCATCAAAAGTAACCGTAAAGGTAAGGGCTGTCCAGTGAGCGTAAAGTGTGTGGTCTTCGGCTCTGGTGACGATGGTCGTTGCCGTGACAAGCACCCCGCCCTCTGCCTCAGTGTACCAGCCGTCAAACCTATAGCCGTAGCGCTCGGTTATTGCCAGAGCACCGTATGCGCTGTCAAAGGTCACGCTCTTTGTGGCGGGGATTGCCGTCACTCCGCTGTTGGCGTTGAACGTAACGGTGGGCGTAAGGGCTGTCCAGTGGGCGTAGAGGGTGTGGTTTTCTGCCCTAGTTACGATGGTCGCAGCAGTGACAAGCACCCCGCCTTCACGCTCGGTGTACCAGCCGTCAAAGGTATAGCCGTAGCGCTCAGTTGTAGCCAAAGCGCCGTATGCACTGTCAAAGGTCACGGTTTTGGTGGCGGGGTTGGCAGCCCCTCCCCCGTTGGCATCAAAGCTCACGGTGGGCCTGAGTGCTGTCCAGTGCGCATAAAGCGTATGGTTTTCTGCCCTGGTTACGATGGTCGCCGCAGTGACGAGCACCCCGCCCTCACGCTCGGTGTACCAGCCGTCAAAGGTGTAGCCGTAGCGCTCGGTTACTGCCAGAGCGCCGTAAGCACTGTCAAAGGTCACAGGCTTTGAGGCAGGATTGGCCGCCACTCCGCCGTTGGCATCAAAGGAAACCGTGGGGGTAAGAGCTGTCCAGTGGGCATAGAGCGTGTGGTTTTGGGCTCTGGTCACAATGCTCGCAGCAGTGACCAGTACGCCGCCCTCACGCTCGGTGTACCAGCCGTCAAAGCGATAACCGTAACGCTCGGTTGTGGCAAGAACACCGTAGGCTTGGTTCAAAGTCACGTCCTTGGTGGCAGGATTAGCCGCCTCTCCCCCGTTGGCATCAAAGGAAACCGTAAACACCGGAGACTGCACAAATATTGTGCTAGAAGCCGATATTGCCGGATTTACCGCAGAGCGCGCGGTGATAAATGCTTGGCCGGGGCTTACAGCACGCACCAAACCGTTGGCATCTACCGTGGCAACAGCAGGATTACTGCTCGTCCAGGTCAAGCCGGTCTGCGTGGTGTTGTTTGGAGTGTAGACGGGAGTCAGCTGCTGCGTTCCATTGGTGTAGAGCGTGGCGGTTGGCGGGGTGAGCGCAAGACTCAACAAGGGGATGTAGGTATCCCCCACCACAAAGAAGGTGGTGTTATGAGGAAACGGAATCCCCACCGCAGTTGCATATAAGTAGTATTTTCTACCGGGCACAAGGCTGGAGATATTGAAGTTGGCAATCTCTCCGCCCGAGCTAATTGTGGCCGTTTGGGTGATTCCGGTATACACACCAAACTCATCAAAAATCTGCACGGTTGTAGGGGTGGCACCGGCAAAATTCTGAAAGACTATCTTGGAATCAAGCCGGTTTCTGTCTAAATAGGTGATTGCCACGTCAGATATATAGGGAACGGTATGGTCTACCGTGGTTACCGTCATGCCGGTTGCTGTACCGCTGACGGGAGAGCCTTGGTAGGTGCCGGTATAGTCAACAGTAAGGGTCAACTGGTCCGTCATGCCGTGTGCAGCACCTTCCGGTATCAAAACACTCACCGTAACGTTGACTGAGTTGCCGCCGGGAAGAGCCAGGCTTGGCGGATTGACCGAAGCAACCCAGCCCTGAATCTCATGCTGAGAGGACGCCGAAAGATTGAGATTCAAGCCGGTAGGACTGTCAATCAAAACGTTGGTCAGGGTAAAGTTGTACGACACCAGCGCTCCTGGTGGCGCAGCCCTGCCGCCGGGAGAGATTACCTGAAGCGCGCCCGGGTCAGAGAAAGACTCAATAGTCTGAACTGAGTAGCTTCCCCTTGAGGGAATACTAATTGCACTTGCTCCACCGTTGCGATCTCCCCATTGGAGGTAGTATCCGGTGTCGATGGTACCTGAATTCTGGATATGCGACCACGTTGCACCCGTCAGGTTATTGCCATCCAGCACTAAATTTCTTCCCGTTAGGTAGTCTGCTGAATAATAATAGTTCGGAGGCGATATGTCGGAGCCACGTAAGGTCATGATGCCATCGGTGATACCACGGTAAACAAAAACGGAGTTGTTGGCGCGGTTGATATTTCCGTAAGTACTGTCCGAACCTCTAAAAAAGGTATCGCCGCCTATGTAGAGGCGGACGTTATTCAAAGCTACATTGCTGTTATTTTGGATTTCGGTGGTGCGGGTGTAGAAGCGGGCACCTTTGTCAAGGCGGAAGGTTTCAAAGATAACGATGCCGTTAGCAACACCGGTGCCAGTCCAGGTGCGGGTGATGGTCTCGGAGCCATCGCTGCCAGTTACCTTGGTACCCAGGCTTATCGTGCAATTGATTGGGACAGCATTTTGGGGAGGCTGAACAGGCGCTGAAAAGTAACCGCCTTGCATCAGCCTGGTAGTGCCGTTCCACAAGCTCAACCCGCTGCCGTCTATTTGGTTGAAGCAGGTTCGCTGCCATTCATACCCTGTGGCTGGTGGCACCGCCGGGTACCACCGTCTGGGCGTTACGCCACCGTAGGGGGTTATGGTAATCTCAAGCACATCCCCGTTGTTTTCGTTGCCGCCAAGGATATGTGGGCCGGTGGCAAAGGGAGTGATATCCATCTGCACAAAGATACTGCGTGTGGCTTCAGCAAGCACCTCGTTTTCCTCATCGATAACTGCAATGGAGATGTTGTAGGTTCCTGCTAAGTCGATTTCATCGCCGGGCTCGTAATCAAAGCCATCGTAATCAGTGACCACAAGGAGCTCGCTTACATCGTTTTCCTTGGAGTCAAAGGCAGTCACTTGGGTCAGCAAAAGGTCGTCGTAATACCTCGTGCCGGTGACGATGATGAGGTCGCCGGTAACTATAGTTGCCTCAGAATCATCCGAAGATGCGTCACTTGAGGCAGACCCTCCCGGCTCAGAAGAACCGCCGCCTGTCTCCGTGGCGTTTTCAGTTTCCTCGGTGCCTTCTTCTTGGGAGCTGGCATTATCCTCTGCTTCCCCACGAGAAGCCTCACCACCAGGAGCGGCATCTGTTTCTTGTGTATTAGATTCAGGAGGGTTTTCTGCCATAGAATCGGGACTAAAACCGCCACTTTGGAGGTTTTCGGCACTAGCCCATGTGGTAGGTACTGCTAATAGGATTACAAGCGAACAAATAACCAGAGTTCTCCACACTGATGCAGTGGAGCGCAAAAACTTCGACGAGTCCTTCATTTCCCAGCCTCTTTCCGACCCCCCCTCTTCGAAGTGATTTCCCTATTCAATTGTTGGTAGCGGACTCATTATATACGATTAATAACAAAGCGAATATTTAAGATTTACAAACTGTGTTTTCCTTTATAGTTATTATGTGCTATTTGAGACAGATTCTTGTGTCATGGGCCCTGAAATGCAGCAGAACGTTGTGTACTTTTGCTCTCGTAGCCTTAGTCCCTTGAGCAAATGTGCAGGTGCCCGTGAAGAGAAGTGTCGAAAGGTATCTGATAAAGGTGCTGGTTCGTCTACTGCCCACCTTCTTCTCGCCTGCTCGTCAAGAAGCAGTCAGCGCAGTTTTTCTTGAAGGCTGCCCCTATCACAACACGGTAGGTTAGGTAAACGCTTTAAAACGCTGGAGGATGGTGTCGATTAACAATGCAATCAATACCCCTACGACAAGTCCGCCCAAAACATCTCCTAAGTAGTGGACTCCCAAGTAGATACGGCTTGTCCCCACCAGTAACGGAATCACAATTGCGGCGATCAAAACTGGGAGGCGTGCACTGAGGTTCTCGTGTTTCCTTAAAACGATTAAGAGGATGAGCACATAGACTGCTGTGCTACTTAAGGCGTGGCCGCTGGGAAAAGAGAATCCACCCTCGGTAGCCAGCCAGTATATTTCTGACGGGCGCTCACGGGCTATCAGTTCTTTGAGCACGATCATGACCACTGCGCTTGTGATTGCACAGATGGCAGCAGGGATTCCGTAGGGTTTTCGGGTTGAAGGAATAAGGAGGAGGAGGAGTACTGCGGCGGCGATGCCAAATATAGAGCCAAATTCGGTGAAAAACTTCATGATGTTGGTGAGGACTGGGGTGCTGTATTGAACCAGTATGGTGTAGACAGAACCTTCAAAGGCAGAAAGGGCATCAGTTTTTACCAGCACCGCCAAGATGCAAAATGCTGCAGTCAGGGTCAGCATAATGATAATGCGGGTTTTCAAATGTGCTTGTTTTGTGCTTTGTTTTCCCATACTGGCTGCCAAACACTCAGGATTTCTCGTAAACAGTAACCGTGACGGTATCGCCGATCTGCTTGTTTATCTTTGTTCTAATTTCCTTCAGGATGCCGATGATGTAGCACACAGAGCCGTCAGGGTTTTTCAGGCCCATGTTGACGATGCTTCCTTCGTACGGCTCGCCGTCAAAAGTAACACTGACCTTTACTCTTCCCTTGCCAAACTCTTCTCGGATATCGTAAGGAAAGGCTACGTATGCCCCGCCTTTGCCTATCTCAGAGGCTTGAATTACTGCATCGTACTCATAGGTTTTACTGCTCATTTTTTTTACCCCACCTACTCATCCAGGTATGGCCCGCGCTGTTTTTTCTTGAGTGCTTGAGCTCGTTTTTTGGCAAGTCGGCGCTCAACTGCAGCTCGTCCCGGCTGCGTTGCCACCCGCATGCGCGGTTGCCGATTTGCAGCCTCGAGGCGCTTGCGCAATATAGCCAAAGCTGCCCGCTTATTCAGTAGCTGACTTCGCTCCCTGCGAGCAACCACCATAATTCCACTGGGTTCATGCACCAACCGCACAGCGCTATCAGTAGTGTTAACGCTCTGCCCGCCAGGCCCGGTTCCACGAAACACCTGAACTCGGCATTCGCGCAAAAGCCCTTCGTCACTATCAGGAATCAGATACTTCATAGCTTAAGTATACCTACGTACGCCCCACTGTGGTACAGAGGGACGGGGTTGGAACAGGGGGACGGGGTTAGTGTTCCAATTTGACCAAGGTCAAATTGGAACACTAACCCCGTCCCCCTGTTCCAACCCCGT
>WRBR01000047.1 GCA_009784425.1 Coriobacteriia bacterium
CCCCCACCCCCACCCCTCCGCCGCTGCCCCCCACCCTCATCCCCCTCCATCTTTTGCCTCGTGGCACAAAAGAGGCAGTTCGTGTGACAAAAGCAGCCAAATGTACGATTTTCAGCCAATAATTGAGGTAAAATGAGCACGCACGGGCATATTCAGGTGAAAAATCGTACATTTGGCTGCTTTTGTCACACGAACTGTTAGGATCATACCGTGGACCTACTTCTCTCCCATAAATCTGCACTTGAGTACTGGCGTCTTTATGGCATGGCGCAAGTAGACCCAAAGCATCGCCAGCGCAGAACAACTTCGCCTGCGCGGCCTCCTGCAGCTTGCGAACTCAAAAGGATGGAAGCGCGAGGACTTTTGTTTCCACTTGAGATCATGGTTGGGACGCAGGTAGCGAGAAGAGCGACTCGACTGGCGTGCTATCACGTATCGCAGCGCCCTTTGCCGGAGAGGTGTATCGTAGATGTTGGCGAAGGGCTCAATGTGGTTTCGCCTGAGTACTGCTTGTTTCAACTGGCAAAAAAGCTACCGTTTGCAAGGATTGTGCAGCTGGGACTTGAGCTTTGTGGAGGCTACACCTTGGCGGCACATAAGACGGGCTTCAAAGATCCTGATGATGCAAAGAGGGGCTTTGTGAGCCGCCCGCCGCTGACCAGCAAGGAGAAGCTTGTGTCGGTTCTTGCGCGCTCGGCGGGAGACTTCGATCAAAAGCGTCTTACCAGCGCTTTGCGTTACATAGAGAATGGTTCAAACTCCCCGAGGGAGACCATCTTGTATCTTCTGCTGGTTTTACCCTACCGCTACGGTGGCTATGGGTTTTCTGTGCCTGTGCTCAACCCTGAGCTCACGCCCGTGCGAGGAGCAAGGAAAAGTGCAAGCAAGGAGCACTTCAAAGGCGACCTGTTTTGGCCTGAGCACAGATTAGACGTAGAATACGACAGCACAGCACATCACGATAAGGAAGTCGACAGAGCCCGTGATGCAGCAAAAAGGAACAGCCTGCATTCAATGGGAATAACAGCCATCTCCGTGACCAATGACCAACTTTGCAGTGGGGCAGAATTCGAGAGGCTTGCCCAGCAACTGGCCATCCACTTCAATAGACGACTCTGGCACAAAAATAACCCCAAGTTTGTCAAGGCGCATCGCGAGCTACGGACTTTGTTGGGAGTAGGCTGAGAGAGGGCATGCCTCTGTTGCGGATCACGTAGCTGGTTTTTATGCGAGAAAATATAGTTAACCAACTAGTTTCCGAACTTGTCTACGAGGCCAAGCCATAGCTTTTCCTCTTTAGGTGATAGGTTTTGAAGACCTATGATTTCGAGATACATAGCGGAAGCAGTTTTGATAAATTGAAGATCCTCCTGGCTTAACCATTTGTTATTTGAATCAGCCATTCCGCTCTTAAACAGGGAAGACAATCTGTCGCACTGCGTTGCATCCGTGCCTTGTTGCTTCAATAGGCCTGATAAGGTGCCCAGAGCAATCCCAAGCAAAACTATTTCTTCCGATGTGAACGTACTCATTGCAGCAAATTGCTTGTAGCAAACAACACACATTCCGTCAGCAATAGTGTGCGATTCATCTCTTGTTTTCCCACACTTTTTACACTTACAGCCGTCCCACTTGTGACCGAGTAAACATGCCATGCCATCTGCCTCCAATTCCAGCTTGAGTTGATATTCTGCCTTTCATCATTTGTTGCCGCTTCCTATTAGTATACATTTGCTCATGTGCCACGGGGTTGTGTCTTTTGACACAACCCCGTGGCAAAGCAGCTTGACGTTGTACGGTTACGCGCCTTCTTTTTGCGAGCGACGCCTCCATAGGGCAATGAACACTAGGATGCTCACTGCAGCTGCCATTATCACCACTAGTATCCACCAGGGGAAGGATGGGCTGCTGTCGGTTGAGGGTGCCGCGGTGTTGTCAGGTGAGGCGAGTGGGGCTGGGTTGCTCTCGATAGCAGCATTCTGGTTGTCTTGAGAGGAGGGGCCTGCGTTGTTGTTTGCGCTTGGTGAAGTTGGGGTGTTGGCTCCTCCAGTGCCTTCAGTGCCGGCCGTGGTGCCTGGGTTGGCTGCGTCGAGATTTGCTCCAGTGTCAGCGCTTCCTTGACTGGGTGCTGGTTGCTGGGCGCTGGGAGGAGTCGCAGGCGGAGTAACCGGAGGAGTAACCGGAGGAGTAACCGGTGGGGTTACCGGTGGGGTTACCGGAGGGATAACCGGCGGAACAACTGGCGGAACAACTGGCGGAACAACTGGCGGAATAACCGGAGGAATAACCGGTGGGATAACCGGAGGAATAACCGGAGGAATAACCGGAGGAATAACCGGAGGAATAACCGGCGGGGCTGCATTTACCGTCAACGTCCCCGCGGCGTGTACGACCGTCGCATGGTAGTTTTGCAGGTTGGGGGGAGCCGTGTCGGATGCCGTGATGGAGTAGGTGCCCGCTACGTTCATGTTCACCGTAGGGCAGCTCAGCGTCGGCGGGGTTGCGAGTACATCTCCCAAAGCCAGTCCAGAAACCTGGTACGTATAGGTTGGCTCGGGGCTGCCTGCTGTTGCGGTTTTGTCGTCGGGGGTGATGGTAATCTGCGCCTTGTTGATGGTGAAGGTAAACACCTCGCTGCCGGTATAGCTTGGGTTTTCGGCCAAAACCGTCAACGTGAGGCTGTAGGCTCCGGCATTGACCGGGGCATTGGAGCTGCTGTAACCTGCTCCGTCGGTGGACTCATAGAGCGCATCAAGGGTCACGCCTGTCACGACAGTGCCGCTCTGGGCATTGGTAACAACAACATCGCTGTAGGAGAAGGAGCTGCCGTTATAGATACCGCCGCTCATCGTTGCCGCGATGTTCACCGGGGTTTTGTTTGGAGCACCCTTCACCCACACAGAGCTGTTTCCAACAGAGTATTCGAGATAGCCGGGCTTAGAGCTGGGCTCCATAAAGTCCGCCGCTGTAAAGCGCGTTCCGTCTACATTAATGTAGGTGAGGGCTGTGATGGTGCCATCAACGGTGACCCTTGCTCCGGAGTAGATCCAAACGCCTTTGGGGTCAATAAAGAAGATGTCCCCTATGGCAACTATATTACCCACTACGGTTACAGAAGAGCCAGCACCCGTAGCATACACGCCATTAGTAAGAGCGGTAATGCTTCCGTTGACTGTTATGCTTGCGCCGCCATAGGCATAAACGCCGTTAAAACCCGTTGAGTTTATCCAGCCGTTAACGATGACAGAAGTGCTTGCGCCTCCGGCAAATACACCATTGCTGTCAGACGTAATGTTGCCCGTAATCATCACGGCTGCGCCATTGGTGGCCTCCACTCCGTGAACATCAGCGGATATATTGGCATACACGTCAAGTGAACCGCCCTCTACAACAATTCTACCTACCGCTAAGGTGCCGCCGCCCACGATGCCCAGCGATCTGCCGCTGCCAACGTAGACTCTTTCTCCGCCCAGGCTAAGGGTGTGGCCGTCTGTATGTACAAAGAAGGCCGTGGCACCAACGGTGGTGGTGTCAATAGCAGTGGCTTCGGTGATGCTTTGGAGCAAGTTGATGGTCTCGCCCGTTTGCACCTCTGCCAGCGCAGCAGCAAGCGTGGGGTAAGGAGTGTACTCAATGGCACAAACACCATCTGAGGTGATGAAGGGAACCGCCACCACCCCTGAGTCTCCCAGACTGTTTACTGCAACCATATAGCAGGTATAGCCCGTGTCAAAGGTTAAACCAGAGGGAGAAGTGCCCATAGGTCCGCCAAAGCAATCGAGCAGCTGAGCCCTATGAAGGGCATCACTGCGAGGGGTGATTATCTCAGCTATGGTAGGCGGTGTGGCACTCGAGAGGTAGGTTGCAGCATAGAAGTCTGCAATTTCGTCAAGATAAGCGAAGATGTCTGCGGACTTGTGGGTCACATTGGCTGCGCCTTCATTGCTAAGTGTTGGTGGAGCCAGCGGGGTTGCTGACTTGGTGGTGAACGGAACTAACACCACTCCTGAATCTCCAGCGCTGTTTATTGCAACCATATAGCTGACATAGCTTGTACTGGCGTCCAGGCCAGTGGGTGAAGTGCCCACATACATAGAGCTCCCGTTGCCCGGGTCACAGTTGAGCTGAAAGCCCCAATGAGCAACATCAGCGCGCGGTGTAACTATCTCGGCTACGGTGGGCGGTGTGGCACTTGCTCGGTATGTTGCTACATAGAAGTCTGCTGCTGAGTCAAGATACGCGTAGACATCCGCGTTTCTATGGGTCACATTGGCTGCATTCATATTGGTTAATACCGGCGGTGCTTGCAATGCGCCGATGATTTCAGCCGCCACTGTGGCAAGCCCTGACTCTTCGGAAAACCCTGTGGTCGGCTCAAGAGCTGCCTCGAGAGCCACATCGTGAGCCACCTTGGGAGCCTCCTCAACAACTGCCTCGACCTCCCGCGCTGGCTCAGCTGCTTCACCCTCAAAAGGAGCAAACACGCGGGACACCTCATTTCCAACCGCTTCGGGCTCATAAGCGATTGCCATGCCAGACGTTGCGCCCAACAGGCCAAAGACCAACGCAACTGCAAGTACCGAGGAAACTGCCCTCTTGATAGTTGTCTGCATCCTCATCCTCATTTTCTTCACTCTCCCTATTCTCATTGTTGCTTTTTCTTGGAGTTGGATCTCTCTGCCAGTGGTGCTCCGCCTTCTTTGGTGCTGTCACAAAAACAGAGACTCCTCATCCAACGAGAAGAGTGTAGCTCCTGTCAAAAGAGCAGTGGTCTGCTCTGAGCAGACAATTAAGCTTTGGAAGAAAAATGACTTGAAGCGCTATCTGCTCCCCGCCCCCCTTTTTTTGTCCACGGACGATGGTGTCCAGTGTCTCTGCTGGGGCCTTGTTAACCGCTTTTGCGCCGTCTCTATGAAATAATGTGCGCCAAGTTAAGAAATTCTTCCGAGGAGAGGGTTTCTCCGCGGCAGGTGGGGTCTATTTGAGCGGCGGCGAGAAGCTCGCTAACCTGTGGGGCAGGGGACGGTTCCTTGTCCCACTCTTTGGTGAGACAAGGAACCGTGCCCCGCCCCACTCCCTCTAAGTAGGCTTGCATTGAGTTTTTGATTGTTTTGCGGCGCTGGAAGAAGGCTGCGTCGGCGAGCATGCTGGCGGTGGCAAGCAGCTCATTGTAAGGACGTGTGCGCTCCAGTCTGATTACCGCAGAGTCAACACGGGGTGGGGGATAAAAGCACTGGGGTGAAACCCCAAACTGCTCTACTGTCTTTGCCAGTAAACCGAGCTTCACGGTATAGGCGCCGTAGGCCTTGCTGCCAGGCTGGGCGGCAATGCGCTCGGCAACCTCGCGCTGCACCATAACGGTGGCGGTTTGGAGGCTGGGCAGCACTTGAAAGTACTCAAGGATGATGGTTGCGGCTACGGCGTAAGGGAGGTTGGCCACCATGATAGGAGGGGCTAGATTCTGCAAGCTGGCGATTGTCTCAGGAGCAAGCGCATCGCCGGCAATCAGATTGAGCGAGGGATAGTGGCGTGCAAGGCCTGCGTGAAGGGAGCTGTCCAGCTCAACGGCGGTTAGCTGCACGTGCTCAGAAAGTAAGGCTTCGGTGAGCGTGCCAATGCCCGGGCCAACCTCTAAAACCTCACTGCCCGGCTGAAGAGCAGCCAGGCGCAGAATCTTCCCTACCACGCCGTCATCAATGAGAAAATGCTGGCCGAGGGATTTTTTTGTGGATAAACCAAGCTCAGCCAGGCGCTCACGGGTAGCGCTGACGCTGGCAAGCGAGGAGTGCTTCATTGCTATTCGTCTTTGTCTGTGTTGGGGGATGGTTCTGAATCAGGAAATGACGCTGAGTCAGGTAACGAGCCTGAATCCAGCTCTTCAATCAACTCCGAACCCAACTCTGAGGCAGCCACCCCATCTTGCTCAGAAAGACTAGCTACTGCCTCAACCATGACCGCGTCAAGCTCCGGGCTCTTAAACTGAGAAGACTTAGAGGCTCGCGCCGCTTGCTTCAAGGCTTCAAAGCCAAAGTCGGTTCTATCGATAATCTTGGAAGGAGCCTCGTGCTCGCCGGAAGACTTGCCCAAAGACCCAAGCGTGCTGTCTTCAAGAAGCTCAAACAAAGAAAGCTCGGCTACTGGTGCATCATGAGCGGCATCCGCCTGCTCCGCCGCCGCGGCTCCTGAAGCTCTCGCTGCCCATGCTGCCTGCTCCGCCCGTCCCTCGGCACCCAGGCGCTGTTTGGCTACAAAGCGAGCAAAGGCGCTTCCGGCAGCAACGGCACGCTGTTGAAACTCCCACTGCAGGGCAGTTTCCTTGCGCAGGCGCGCCAGTTCTTTAAAGGGCAGCTCGGCGGCCTGCTCATTGGCAGGCGGGGGAGTGACCTCCTTGGGGCACTTGAACCCAATAAAGTTCTGCACCTTCTCAAGCGAAAACCCGGCAACAGCCAGCGCGCTCTTGGATATAGTCACCAGGGGTTCAAAGCCGTGATTGTCGCCGCCTCCGCCTAGAACAAAGATCTGCGCGGGGCGCTTGGGCGGCGCTTTTTGCCCCAGGGAATAAGAGCGAGCCCAAAACGGCTGCATGCGATCATAGAGCGCCTTGAGCTGTGCCGGCGGGCCGGCAAAATAGACGGGAGCAATTACCGCCACCGCGTCAGCGTAGGCTAAAGCCTCCATGAGCTCAAGGTAATCATCTTCTATCTTATTTGAAGAGCCTTCGCTCGCCAGGATGCAGGCGCCGGTCTTCTCACAAGAACCGCAGCCCCTGCAATACGCTATGCGCTTTTTTGAGAGCAGGAATTTGCGAGACCGCGCCCCTGTATCCCGCACGCCTTGCTCAACCAGCGCAAGTAAGGCCTCGCTGGAGTGTGACCGGGGCGAGCCGCAAATAAAGAGTATTTCCACTTGCTGGGTGGACATGATAAAAAGATTATACTACCCAATCTCTTCAAGCCTATAGGGCGTCTCCTGATAAACATAATAATTGAGCCAATTGGCAAAAAATTGATGCCCATACGTGCGCCAACGCACCAGGGGTTTTTGCGAGGGGTCGTCGCCCAGGTAGTAATTAAGGGGAGGCGCTATGTCGAGCCCGGCCTTGATGTCGCGCTTGTACTCCTTGTCCAGGGTGTCTCCTTCGTACTCCAGGTGGCCGGTGACAAAAACCTGGCGGCGGTTAGGTGAGGCGGTAATCACGGCGCCGGCTTCAGGAGAACCCGCCAAAATCGTGAGCCCCAGAGGCTCAACATCTTCCGGGAGCACGGTGGCATAGCGGCTTTGCGGCATGAAGAAGGGGTCATCCAGGCCCAGCAGCAGCTGGTCGTTTGGCTCGTAGATGTCCATTGGATAGATGCCGGAGAGTTTTTTGGTCAACAGATGCTTTTTTACCCCATAAAAATGCCAGAGGCCTGCGTTAGCCCCCCAGCAGATGAAGAGGCTCTGATACACATGCTTGCGGCTCCACTCAAAAAGCGCAACCAGTTCATCCCAGTAGCTGACCTCTTCAAACGGAAGGGTCTCAATTGGCGCGCCGGTTACTATGAGCCCGTCAAAGCGCCGGGAGCTCTCGCGAATCTCGCGCGAATCCACATAAAAGGCGTCCATATGACTTGTGGCGGTATTTTTAGACTGATGCCCTGCCATAGAAACAAGCGAGGCCTGCACCTGCAAAGGGGTGTTGGACAGCAGGCGTAAAAGCTGTGTTTCGGTGGCAATCTTGGTGGGCATGAGATTAAGAATGGCTATCTCAAGAGGGCGGATGTCCTGATGCTGCGCCCGTTCTTCGGTCATCAAGAAGACACTCTCTTTGCTCAGTATATCGATTGCCGGCAGGCCGTCAGGTACATTAACAGGCATAAGCCCTTCTCTCTTTTCGGAGCTAGATGAAAGTGATATTGTAGCAGCTTGAAACAATCAGGTTGGAGCAAGTCATGCGAACAGTGCAATCAGCGTCAAGCGATGTGGCCTCAGGTGCCGAGCCCCGGCAGGTCTTTAACGACGCCAAACTGCGCGATACCAAGCAGCGAGCGGTGGAGGCACCGGTTTTTGCATCGGGCACGCGCATCGCCGACACGCACGCCCACCTCGACATGCTGCACTACCCCGAGCTGGCGCTGGCGCGCGCGGCTGCCAACGGCGTTTCTTTTATTGTCTCGGTGATTGACCCCACGGAAGACCCGGCTTTTACCCTGAACAACCTGGAAACCTGGCAGCAAAAAGCAAAGGCGATTTTGGACGAATGGCAAGTGGAACAGAGGGACGGGGTTGGAGTGGAACAGAGGGACGGGGTTGTGGAACAGAGGGACGGGGTTGGAGTGGAACAGAGGGACGGGGTTGGTGTACCACTTTTTGTTCCAAAAAGTGGTACACCAACCCCGTCCCTCTGTTCCACTCCAACCCCGTCCCTCTGTTCCACTCCAGCCCCGTCCCTCTGTTCCACAGACGTTGCCCTCATCATTGGTTGTCATCCGCACAACGCCTCGGCATTTACGCAAGTGGTTGAAGACCAGCTGTTGCGCGCGCTCACCACTGACCCTCGCGTGGTGGGCATAGGCGAGATAGGCTTGGACTACCACTACGACCACAGCCCCCGCGATGTGCAGCAACAGGTGTATCGCCGTCAGCTGCGACTGGCGCACGAGCTGGGCAGCACGGTAACCCTGCACATGAGAGAGGCACACGCAGACGGCCTTCGCATCCTCAAGGAAGAAGGCGTGCCCAAAGCAGGCTTTCTGCTGCACTGCTTCAACCTGGATTACGCTACCTTGGAGCCCTTCCTTGAACTGGGAGCGATGGTAGCCTTTGGCGGCCCACTCACCTTTGCAAAGGCCAACGAAGTGCGTGACTCCGCCGCACGCTGCCCCCTCAACAGAATCATGACCGAGACCGACTGCCCATTCATGGCGCCAACACCAATCCGCGGCAGCATCTGCGAACCAGCCAGCGTTGTCTTTACCGCCAAGAAACTCGAGGAGCTCCGAGCTGAGCCTCATGCCTTGGAAGCAGCGTACGCCAACGCGAAAAAATTCTTTTCAAAGTGAGGCAGTTTCCCGTCCACATTAATACGTCCTCATGACTCCGCCCCATAACTCACTCCGCAACCTCAAAGACCTCGCCTATCTCCACTTGAAAGACGTTGGCCAGTCGAAAGGCCAGCTCCAAAGACGGCGTATACTTACCTGCCTCCAAGGCAACGATGGTTTGGCGCGAGACCCCGGCTTTTGACGCCAGCTCTATCTGCGTCATCTCGTCAGCAAAGAAGCGAAGCCGGCGGATGTTGTTGGTGATCTTCAGCTTCTCAGGCATGGCTCACCCCAGCCTCGTAGTAATAGATGCTCACGATGCTACCGACAAATGAGCCAATCCAAAACGAGCCAAAGATTATGTGAAGAGCCAGCACTGCAGAAAGCCCAAAGGCTAAAACTGTAAGCGCCGCCATAAAGCCCGCTCCCGCCGCCACAAGGCTTGCGTAATTGCTCTTATTGAGGATGAGCTTGTCCATCTCATCGTCTTGTATGGTGGACTCAATCAGGCGCCCGGCTTTTGCATCATCGCAGCCTGCTTCTTTTACGGTTATGCCAATCGACGCAACGATGTTGAAAATAATCTGGATGATAATGACGGCAACAACGCTCGCTCCTATGCAAACTAACAGGGCAATCGCCCAAGCTTGCAGATTGTCCCCCGTTGCCGGCGCTACATTCAGGGCATACACAACGTAGCCCACTGCTACCGCAGTAGCTGCCAGCAGGCTTGCTATCGTTCTCTTGCTCTTGTATGACACGGCTGCTCCTCTCACTCATGTCGTGTGTAACGAACATAATGTATAGTATTTTTTACACCATGTCAAGTAGAACATTCTTAGCGTGCAAAAGAAGCGTGTCTTTTGAGATATTTCTGTCTCTCATTCCAAGAAATTACGAGTTTTTGCCTGAAAACGCGCCGTGTGTAGTAGTTTTTTCTTAGCCGATATTGCCACTTAATTAAGCACGTTCAATCTACCTGCGGTTTAACAAACCTAGGTAATTCGTGGAAAACCTAGCGCTCAAAAAACTACCCCACGCGGCGCATTTTCAGGCAAAAACTCTCATTTTTATGGAATGACACCTCTATTCGCCTGTCAAGTTCTGTGCCAAGTGACTCATGGGGACGGGGAAGGTGACTCACAGCTGAGCAGGAGTGAGTTAGTTTCTCCATTCCCATGAGTCACTTGGCAGATTCTGTGCCAGAATTAGAGGCTGTATCGATGAGAAAGCTGTGTTTCTGTGACTGAAGGCCTGTTAAGAATCAAGGTTACCCCGCGTGCGTCAAGCAATGTAGTTGTGGGCTGGCTTGACGAGCATCGTGAAGTGCTGGCTCTTAAGGTAACAGCTCCGGCTGAGTGCTGAAAAGCCAATGCCGCAGTAGTCAGACTGTTGGCAGATGAACTCAATGTCCCTAAAAGTGCCATACAAATAAAGAGCGGCAGCACCTCAAGGCATAAGCTGGTTTCAATCGATGCTCCCCTAGAAGCTCTAAACGCCTGGTTCGATACACTGGCGCAATAGCTTTGGTACACCAACCCCGTCTATCTGAACCGCCCTAGCGGAAAAAGAAATACCAGATGAGAAAAACGATGCCTGCGGCGAGGGCTATTAAGAAGAGTAGCGACAAGATATTGCAGCCGGAGCGATGCCTGAGGGCATAAGCAGTCAAGCGTTCAGTGCCGCTGCGGCGCGACTTAAACACAACCGTGCCCTTTTCCAGAGGCTCGCGTTTGATAGTTTGAGTGAGATACCAGGCTCCCTTGCTTTGCAGAACCTGAATGAACTGCTTTTGCGTGAGGGCAATCTCGGCTCTTCTGCCAGCGGCAAAGCGCTCGGCAATGCCCTTGGCAAAGGCAGTGAGAGCAGCGTCAAGCTCAGCGTCTTGTGGGTCCCAGCACAAAAAGGCCAAATCAACCACAGCGCCTTTGTCTTGGGCTCGATAGTAAGTGGTAACAATGAGCACCTGAATGCTCCAGCCCTTGGCGGCGTGGCCCGCCAAGCGTTTGGCGGTTGCCTCGCCTAATTGGGCAGCCAGCAACCCACCGTTGCTGAGCAGGCGGGTGTTTTCGCTGTCAAGGATCAGGGCGGTGCCAATGATGGCCTCTGCGCCGAGAAAAAAGCGACTTTCCTCCAAGCTCAAGTCTTCTAGGCGAACAAAAAACCCGTCGTAGACATCTGAGACCCGGGGAAACTCCTCTTCCAGCGCCTCGCGGCGCCTTTCAGCAGCATCGATGCGCGCGGCCATCGGGTCTTTGTAGCTGCGCGTTTCCTTGTTAGATAAATCACTCATGGTGTAATTATAGACGCACGTGGCAGCAAGCTCTCTTGGGAAAACCGCTTTGTCGTCACATTCGACTCCGCGGTGCATTGCACCGCTTCGCTCAGTGCAGGCTCTGCGCGTTTGAGCGCAGCTCAAATGTTGCAGGACCTAGCCGGGAGGCATCAAAGGCTTGATGCCTCCGCGGATTCAGAACTACCAGCAAGCGGTACAGCAGCTACTTACGAGGAGTACGCGGCGCTCCGGGAAGAGGATATACCGTGCGCCCAAAAGCCTGGTTGACAACCATTGCAGAGCAGAGATATACAGCCACCACAGCAGCGCCAAGCAAAGCCCAGGCAGAAACTAACAAGAAATCAGAGGGGATGAGGCCCAGGCCAACAAGCGTTTTGAAGGGCAGGGCAATGTCGAGCAAGATAACTATCACAGAGAGCAGGCTGAACTTTTTGCAAAACGCCGGCGTCCAAAGCAGCAGCACCACGGTAAGCACAGACCAGGCAAAGCCGTCAACCAGCGTGTCGAGCGGCGTGCCCGCCTGGATTGCCTGATACTTGAGGAGCATCGAGATACCGCCAACCAGCATGAAGAAGGCGCTGAAGAACAAAAAGGTGTTGCCTCCCGCGTGGTTTCTTTCTTTGAGATCCAAAAGCCCTACAGTGAGCTGAACCACAAAGCCGCCGAGCAGCCAGGCACCCATGAGAGGCAGGGCGTCGTTGCCCACTTGTCCGCTGAGCAGTGCAAAGAAACAGGCGCAGGCAACAGCTAGTGCTACAAGGCCTGCAGGAGTTGGGTTGGCCCACTCCTGTTGTACCGGTACCGCTTTTTCTTGATTGTCTTGCATGGTAGTTCCTCCTTTATTTCTGGACATAAAAAAACACCTGCCGCTTTTCATTGTTGCGACAGGTGTTTTCCAAGCCTTAGCTTCTACTTAACTAAGACACCTTTCCGCAACAGACCGGCTAATAATAATCGATACGATAATAGAAGAAGCCCCGAGTATGACCTCTTTATTAGTGATACCGATGTTTGCTGTCAGGTGGTTCATAGTGTCCTTTGGTTAAGTAACGTCAGGACAGTATAGCGAAAGCTGAAGAAGTGTCAAATGACGATTCGGCAAGAGGGGATGTGGAAAGTGAGGGGCAGTATGGGACGGGGCAAGTGTGTTGAGGGGCAGAGGCATCCAATGGAGACGACTAGTAACCCGTTTTCTCGTGCGCAGGAAAGGCTTCCTCTGGTTGTAACCAAGAGCAGACCCAGCTCTCTGAGAGGCACCTACGATGGAAGGGTCTGTGAAACCACGCTTCTTTCCGCTCCTGAAAAGTAGTACCTGAACGAATGGTTGGGCACCAGCCCTTGGCAGCGACCTTGCCTGCTTGTTCAAGGTTTTTTTGGCAAGCTTGAAGAGTTATCATTCCTGCCTAGAGTTGCCGCATTCTTGACAGAACTTACCTCTATTGACAATACCGCAGGCACAGCGCCATTCTTGGAGGGCTGTAGGCGCAGGGCTGCCGCACTCTTGGCAGAATTTACCTAAGTTACCCGCCTGCCCGCAGGCGCAGCTCCATCCGTTGGGAGTAGCAGGAGAGGGAGCTGGCGAAGAAGCCGTTGTCCCTTGTTCCATCTGGAAGAGTTGTGCAGCATTGTTGCCTCCTGCTGCTTGTGCCATGCCGAGGCCCATGAAGCCGAGCATAGCTCCGCCCTCGTTAGCTCCAGCCGCTTTCATTGCTTCTGACTGAGCTCCGACTAGGGTGGCGGCTGCCATATTGGTGTCTCTCATTACAGCATTGAGCTGAACTGACTTTATGCGATTTTCGTCTTCAGGTGGTAAGGATATGGAGTTAAAGCCGATGCTAACGAGCTCAATGCCTCTAAGCTCCATCCATGATTCAGAGAGAATCTCCTTGAGCACTCCGGCAATCTCCGAGGTATGCGCAGGTATTTGTGAGTAGCGAATGCCCTGAGCAGAAACCTGCGCAAAGGCTGGCTGAAGAGCTGAAAGTAGTTCGGTTTTCAGCTGAGGCTGTAGCTGTGAGCGGTGATAGGGAGCCTCGATATTTCCTGTTACGTTGGCATAGAACAACACCGGATTGTTTATTTTGAAAGAATAGGTGCCATTGCAACGCACAGCCAAATCCATGTCAAGCCCAATGTTGCTGTCTATCATCCTGAAGGGGATGGGCGCAGTGCTGCCAAAACGATTGTCAACTATCTCTTTGATGTTGAAGTAATAGATTCGCTGGTCTTTTGCCGTGTCGCCGCCAAAAGAAATACGCCTTCCCAGCACCTTAATGCTCTCTGAGATACCACGACCAAGCCCCTCGCGAAAGACAGACGGCTCGGTAGAGGTGTCCCAGATAAATTCTCCTGTTTCAACGCAGAGCTCAACAACTTTGCCCTGTTCAACAATCATTGCGCATTGACCGTCGGCAATCGCAAGGATGGAACCGTTAGAAATGATATTCTCGCTTGCATTGATGTTTGAACTGCGCCCCGGGTCAATGCGCTTTTGACCCTTTACCGCAAGAATGTCAATTGGTAGAGATTCTGCGTAGAAGTAGTCACGCCATTGGTCGGCAAGCTGGCTGCTAAAAGCTCCCGTCGCTGCTCTGATGAGTCCCATGCGAATCGCCCTCGCTTCTATTGAATTTTTACTCGGTCGGGGATGGTGTTGTTGAAGAAGACTGTGGCTCGGTCAATACGAGCAATAATACCGTCATCATAGGTGTTCATCTGGCAGATGACAGTATCGCTCTCCCAATAAAAAACAAAATCGAAGTCAGTATCCAAGCCATTGTTGGTAAATATCACTTGACCGCCCAGTGCCTGTTGAGACTCAGAGCGATAATCGATGCTGTATATCCTCGAAAAAACAAAGGTAGGATAAACTTCGCTTACATATGCTGTGACAGCCGCCTCGATGCGCTGTTTTGTCTCAGCGTTGTTGGGGTCAGATATTGGATCTACCGTTGAGTTTGTCTGGGCCTGTGTGTTTTCGTATGTTTCCGCCGGCAGCTCCGGTGCCTCTTGGGCAATATGGTCGGGACTTAAGGCCAAATCAAGGGTCACTTTTAGTGACTGAGAGGTGGAGTGCTCTGTGCCAGCAGCCGGGTTTTGCGAAATAACGACGTAGCCCTGTCTTTCAAGATCTTTGGCAGAGCTTGAGGTGGGTTTGCCCTCGATAGTAAAGACAACATTCCAACTGCTTGAACCGCTAGAGTAGTTGCCAATCGCCTTTTCTGCGCTTGTCGGTGCCATTCCAACCACATCAGGCACACTTTTCATAGAGGGGTCAACGCCTTGAATGCAGTTGCTGATGCTGCCAATAACCCCCAACGCCAATAGGATAGCCACAACAATTAGCCAGGTGCGACGCTTCTTTTTTTGTGGAGCTGCGGCCTGTGCCACTTGGTGTGGCGCGTAATTAGTTCCTGGTGGTGCAGGCGGTTGCATGCTCTCTGCAGGCCCGACTGTTCCCCCACAATTCGGACAAGAGCTTACCCCGCTCTCAACTTCTGATCCACAAAACTGGCAGCGCATAGCAACCTCCTTTGGTCAGGCAAGCTAATACATAGCCATTTTTTCAAAGTAAGACCCACTTCTAAAAACAGCTTTTCAAGGAGATGCTTTCTTTATGAGCGGTTTGCGACCTGTCAAGAAGAAGAGCACCTGCCCACGGTCGCCGAACCACATTGGATATCATACAAAACACCCAAAGGGGAAGATGCCCTTCTGCATGATGTTTCGTATGATGGATTCTGGTGTTGAACCCAATGTAGTTCGGCAAGGAAAATAGTATCACAATCAAGGGGCAGCCTAGCTGCAAAAGAATCAGTGGTCTTGTTCCCGCGCAGGGAAGACAGGCCGAACCATTTTTGCCAATCGCCCGATAATTAGAGTTTCTGAGGCGGTCCCGTGAATCTCCTGCTGGCTGAATGGCATCAGCTCAACTTTCTCCTTTCTTCCTGCCAGTGACTCCTGAATGCCTGTTGTTGCTGACAAATCACTTGATAGTTACCAAAATTTTATCCACCTGGTTACCAGAATTCTATCCACCCTGCTAGTTAAGAGAACGTTGTGATTTTTGCTCCCCGGTTTTAATTTGGTTTTGACGCGGTCAAGAGGTAGTTAAGAACTGCATGCCATACTGGAGGAGATTTTTTGTAACTGGTGATGGAACGTGTTTGCCTGCCTCCTAAAAGAGTGGTAAACTTCTCGGTTCACGTTCCTGCTCGGGCCCCGCCTTCATGTGCCTGAGCCGAATAGTCCAAAGGAGGTGAAGAATGAAGGCTTATGAACTGCTGTACTTTGTAGATCCTGTGATAGAGGAAGATGCCCGCGAGGCGCTCTCTGCCAGGATTGAATCAACCATCACCAGCCAAGACGGTGTCATCGATAGCATTGAACCATGGGGCAAGCGCAAGCTGGCTTACGAGATTAACAAGCTGCAAGATGGCGACTACACCCTGATTAATTTCCACGCAAAACCAACCAGCATCGCAGAGCTTGACCGCGTACTGCGTATCACCGACGCCGTGGTGCGTTTTATGGTGGTGCGCAAAGACCCTACTGAATAAGCTCTGCGTCTTCCGGCCTTGTCCGGATACGATCAGAGAGCAAAGGTGATGAAACATGAGCATCAACAAGGTATTCATAACTGGAAACCTGACCCGCGACCCCGAGTTGAGGTCAATACCCTCAGGCACTTCGGTGCTTTCGTTTGGCGTTGCTGTCAACGACAGGCGCAAGAACCCTTCAACCGGCGAGTGGGGTGACTATCCCAACTATATCGACTGCACCGTATTTGGTGCCAGGGCAGATGCTTTGAATAAGCACCTCTCCAAGGGCTCCAGGGTTGCCATTGACGGCAAGCTGCGATGGTCCCAATGGGAAAAAGACGGGCAAAAGCGCTCAAAGCTCGAAGTAATCGTTGACGAGCTTGAGTTTCTTTCGCAACGGAGCAGCGGCGCGCCCGCACCGTTCCAAAACGATAGCCCCGCGCCACCGCCACTATCCCCGGTAGACGCCGTTCCAACTGCTCCGGATATTATCCCGGCAGCTCCGGACATTACCGTCTACGACGACGACATTCCCTTTTAAGGAGCAATAAGCTCCCTAAAGGATAAGCAAACAAAAGGAGGAAACCCTCTATGGCAGAACCATTACGCCAACCTCGAAAAAAGCATTGCATCTTTTGCAAGGAAGAGAGTTTGGTCATCGA
>WRBR01000048.1 GCA_009784425.1 Coriobacteriia bacterium
CAGAGGGGCCCAACAAAAGCGTGCCGTCTGTTGTGGGAACAAAGGTGGCTCCTTTGCCCCTAATCTCTGGCTCAAAGAAAACTACTTGCGAAAGCGGCAAGCTAGCAGATGCACCTTCATCAAGCATCACATAGCTTCCACTTGAAAGAGAGAGCCTAAAGCTAACCGGCGCTACCAGCTCACTCACCAGGTCAGCTTCAATCCCGGCGCAGTTGACAACAACCGGTGCGCCAAAGACACTGCCATTTAAGCAAGTCACAATAAAACCAGGCTCTATTGCTACCACCTCATGTTCAAAGAAAAAAGAAGCCCCCTGTTGCTTGGCGCTGCGCGCAGCAGCAAGGCAAAGCTGCCAGGGGTTAACCGTGCCCGTAGTGGGCGCGTAAAGTGCCGCAGAAACAGCAGAAGATACGCCCGGATTCAGAGACTGCAATTCTAAAGCCTCAAGCAGACGAAGTGCAGGTACGTTGTTCTTTAGCCCCTGTTGCAGCTTATCTTCTAACACTTTTTGTCCGCGAGGTCCTGCTGCAAGCATCAATGAACCGGTGCGCTCAAAGGGAACACCCAGCTCTTTGCACAAGTCTCCAAAGGCGGCATTGCCACTTACGGTAAGTCGTGCCTTGAGCGTGCCAGGTTTCATGTCATAACCCGCGTAAACAATAGCGGTATTAGCGCGCGAGATACCCATGCTCACATCGTTTTCACGCTCCAGCACGGCTATCCTATAACCACGAGAGGCAAGGTGTTTGGCAGTAAAGCTACCCATCAGTCCTGCGCCTATGATAATGACATCAAAATCCTGCATAAAAAGCCTGTTCTACTATGACTCGTCATACTCTCAACAGCTATCGGCAAGTCACTATTTTAGTGGATTTCCCCCGTAGATTTCATGGCTGGCCTCAACTTCAGCTTGAGTTCACTCAAGCAACCGTTTACGGAGAAAATGAAAGAAATTTGCTCACAACTGCAATAAAGCCGGCTTTTTTATGACCTTACTTATATAGGGCAGAAGCAACAAGGTGCTGCTAAAGGCATTTCTGTCCAAGTAGAAACGGGTGAAGCATAAAGAAAATGGAAAGGCAAGAGAAAACACACAAAAACCACACAAAAAACACCATTGAGCGCAAATACTGTGTTTTTTCTGACAAATTAGCTTATAATGAGCATGGGTCTAATTAAAATGGGCCAATGAAAATGAGGTAGGTATTGGTAACTCTATTTGACAGCTGAATATTAAAAGGGGGCAAGGTGAGCCGTTTCAGTAGAAATGCTAACGGCAACTTGTTGTCTCAATGAAGAGATTTGAGCGGGCGAGGGAAGTTATTAGGTGTGGTAGTGATTCAAGATCCAAAACGGGATAACCAGGGTCTTGAGGAAGATGGAAGGGGAAAGACTATGTTTGACACTGGTAAATCAAGCATAACGGTGGCGACTCGCATGTCGTCAAAACTAGGAATCAGGTTGTTATGCGTTTTGCTGACAGCACTGTTGGTAATAACCATGATTCCACTCAATGCGTTTCAAGACACCAAGTTTGCTTTTGGCGAGGAGTCAGAAGAGATTGCGCAAACTGAAGAAGCGCAAGATGACTCTGAAGGAGCGGGAGAAGCAGGCGTGCCTCAGGCAGCTGCCCCAGAGCCTACGGCTGCAATCGGTGAGATTAATCTCACAAGAGACTTACTCTTGCCGGGCACTCCAACGGTGGAGGTGGTGGGTCTGGACGCGAATGCACCAGGAGGTTTCGTTACTCCGCTGGCAACGTCTGGTGATTATGTTACAGTAACGGTCAACTTCTCCGGGTTTGATAACGTGACAATCAACGCTCACTTTGATGGTGATTGGCAGAATGCGATTGTTACCGGTGCAAACGGATCAGCCAACTTCGATGTTCCCGTTGTAGAAGTAGCGGGAGTTCCCACGATAGACCTCATTAATGTCACAGTCTTAAAGAACAGCATGACCTATACGTTCTCAGGTTTTGACCTTGACTACGGTAACGTCGTTGGCGACACTCTCAATCTTACCGTGCCTACAACCAAGCTCGGCGTCTTTGGTATTTCGTCAGCGTGTAGACTCGGTGTTACCCAGTTTGGAAGCGGCTGGGCATATCACGTCTCGCCCGCTACCGTTGGTGAAGTGAACTACTTTACGTTGTTTGACAACGGCGCTGCCTATGTTGTGACCATAGACAGAGACGGGTATTACCCCATCAACATTACTGCTGAATGGCCTGCGACTCACCAAACGCTAGTAGCTGCGGGAGCAACTTACCAAGTGTATAGTACTAATTTCTACCGGATTGCTGTTCCTGCAGGCGTTGAGGATGTTCGGCTCGGTTCCAACAGCTGGGCTAATTCAACTATCGTTCCCACACTGGACGGCGATATGCTCACCTTGCTTAGGGATTACAATAATCCGCAGCCTGCATATATCTACTTCAAGTATGGGGGCAATGATTACAATCTAAACTTCATGCTTGATGGCTCAAATCCCTTTGATGCAAAAGGACTGACTGTCGTTAACTTCCCGGGCATGCAAGGTGTGACCCTTGAGTATTACAGCCCAACAATCGGCTGGGCAACCTACCCGGGCATCTTCAACGACAGCACCGGCTTAATCACCCTTCCGAGTGACGTTACCTCTATATTGGTTAAGAAGAATGGCAACACTTCCCAGAAGGATGGCATTGACCTCACGGCCAATTTCATCACTGTGATAGATATCCCCGTGAGCACGATTACCGTCCGAGGCATTGCGGCTGACTGTGATTTGGGGCTTTCACAGGGCGACTGGATTTATGGCAATGGAACGCCTGGAAGCTCGCCTGCTTCACCGGGTAATCCCAACGTGTTCTACGTGTTTGATAACGGCGTAGACTACACGGTGCAGCTGTGGATACCAGGATTCCACATTATTGAGCTTCCTGGCGTAGCTGCAGGACGCGAAATATTCTTTGCACCTCCCACCTTCCTGTGGGTGACCGTTCCTGATGGCATTGCCAACGTGTGGATGCAGTCTAATGATTGGATCTCACCCAGGGGTGCCAATGCTGGTGATAGAATCTTGCTCCTCGCTGACTTCTGGGGCGTCGGTGGCATCCAAACTGCCAACATGACCTTTGATTGGCGTGGCAATAACTACAATGTTGATTTCTTGCTGAATGGCACCAATCCCTTCAATTTCTTCGGAACCGTAACTTATGAGGGTAACGGTGGCGAACTTGCCGATAACAGCACATCTTATTCCGACCCCAACAACCCCTACCTTTTCTTTGGTGTAGGTAACCCCTACACCGAGGATGTGGTAGTGCTCGATTGTGATTTTGGTAACCCCGGCTACGCCTTCAAAGGTTGGATTATCGATGGCGATGCTTCGGGCTATCTCTATCAAGCAGGCGACATCTTCCCAATGACTTCAACAGACGTGGTGCTGATTGCCCAGTGGGAGTCTGTTGGTCAAGTGATAACCGTCAACTTCCCAGGAGTTGCAGGTGTCACGGTGCAGTATTACACGTTTGTTGCAGGCTGGGTGACAGTTGGCGTTGCAGACGATACTTGCACCTTTACCATCCCCAGTAACCATGCAGCTACCTCCGGCCCAACCACAGTTCGCGTGACAAAGGGTGGTGTCGGCGCTGCAGGTGCTATGACTTATGTGTTTACTGATGTGCAGACGACTCCATCTGATGACTGGTCGCAACTGGTTCTTAACCAGGGACCGTGCACCCTTGACGTTCCCATAATCACCCTGAGGGTTTTTGGTGTCAACGCTGACTGCAATATTGGTATCAGGCAGGCAGACTGGGTGTTTGGTCCTCCTGCTCCTGTAGCCGGTGGTGCTCAGCATCTTTACAAAGTCTTCGACAACGGCAGAGACTACTCAGCGCAGCTAGTTAAAAGCGGATTCCACCCAATCATTTTTTCGCCTGCTCTGCGCACCTTTAACCCCGATGTAGCTGAAGACGAACTGTGGCTCTATATAGTTGAGCCATTCTGGAACGTAACCGTGCCCGAAGGTATTTCCACTGTGCGGATGCAGTCTAACGGTTGGATTGTCAATCCTGCACAAGCAGGTAACGTAATCACGCTGCTGGCAGACAGGGCTAATCCACGCAACGCAAGTATGACTTTTTTCTGGCGCGGCACAATGTACACGCATAGTTTTGTGCTTGACTTTGGAATGAACCCCTTTAACTTCATCAGCACCATTACTTATGACGGCAACAGTGGCGCGCTTGCCGATGGCAGCCTAAGCTATCAATACCCTTATCTCTTCTTTGGGCCAGCCAGCCCTAACAACGAAACTGTATTGGCTCAGGATAATGATTTTGATAACCCCGGCTTTGATTTCATCGGCTGGAACACTGAAGCTGACGGCTCGGGTACTACATATGCCCCGGGCGCCACACTGGCAGACCTTGGTAATGTGACTCTCTATGCTCAATGGGAGCCTGTAGTCAGTACGATTTACTACAACATCACCTTCGTGCTCGACGGTGGAACCTATAACGGAAGCACTGCTGACTGGACTATACCTGTACCAGCCCCCAGCTTGCTGGTAGAACCAGCGCCAGCGCCGACAAAAGACGGCTACAAGTTCCTCGGCTGGAAGGAAGTAAACGGCATTATATGGAACTTTGACGGACACTTTGTTAATGGCCACAATACCCTCACAGCACAGTGGGAGCGTGTGTGGACTGTGGAATTTGTGCTTGACGGTGGAACCTATAATGGAAGCACTGCTGACTGGGCCGTAGTGGTACCTTCTGGCAGTTTGCTGACTGAACCAGCGCCACCGCCAACCAAGGATGGCTACAGGTTTGATGGATGGAAGACGGCAGTATCGGGCACGTTTTGGAACTTCGCTGGGCACTACGTTAACCATCACAACACACTCATAGCCCAGTGGACGCGCATATGGATTGTGACCTTCGATCCCAATGGAGGGGAGTACAACGGAAACCCTGCCTCCTGGATAGTAGAGGCGCCAGCCGGCAGCTTGTTGGATGAACCAACTCCACAGCCAACCAGGGACGGCTATACCTTCCTCGGGTGGATGGCATCATACAATTATTGGGACTTCAGTCAAAACAGAGTCAACTATACCAACACGCTTACGGCGCAGTGGGAGCTAGACTTCATTTATCAAGTTGCCTACATGGACAACAGTAATGTCTACTTAGGATGGACCGGGGTTACCTGGAATCAGCAGATTCCGGTTCCAGCTGATCCTGTGAGACCTGGATATACCTTTGGCGGATGGTTCACCCAAAGTGGCATTGAGGCTGTGCCGGGAATGACCTATGCCCAACTGGCAAACGGCAACCCATCTGTGACAATGGAGTCCGTCTGGGCAAAGTGGACTCCCAGCACCTACAACATCACCTACTTACCCAATGGCGGTTTTGGCTACATGCTTCCTACATTGGCTACTTATAACAGTAATGTAACCTTGCGGACTAATACTTTTGTCAACCTTGGGTACAGCTTTGTTGAATGGAATACCTCTCCTGATGGAAGTGGCACCGGATATGACAACAGAGAAACCTTCCTCTACACCATAGAAGGGCCCCTGACGCTCTATGCCATATGGAGTGTTGCTGATTACACGATTACCTTTAACTCAAACGATGGCTTTGGTGGCACGGCTGACCAGACAGTAAACTTTAACACCATCGTTACTCTCGGTCAGAACTCCTTTAATAGGCCCGGCTGGACCTTCACTGGCTGGAGCCTCTTTCCAAGCGGATTTGGTTTGAGCATTCCGGACGGACAGGTCTTCAGGTATTTAATTCCCGGCAACTTGACGCTCTACGCGCAGTGGGAGCCCAATAACTATGTCATCATCTACGATGCAAACGGCGGTACGGGCACGATGGCTAACACCCTAGTCACTTTCAACACTAATGTAGCGCTGGCTCCCAATGGTTTTGCAAGAGACGGTTACGCCTTCTCACACTGGGAGGATGCTGCTGGCGGTGTCTATGCTAGTGGTAGGACATTTGACCCTTACCTCCTTGACAGCGACCTGGTCCTTATTGCTCAATGGACGCCAATCACCTACTACATCATCTATTCAGCAAACGGCGGTGCGGGCGTGATGGCTGATACCCCAGCTGTCTTCGATGCCTTTGTAACGCTGGATCCATACTTATTTGCGCTAGATGGTTACATCTTTGTTGGATGGAACACCGTTGCCGATGGAAGTGGCATGCCATTTGCTGACGGAATGAACGTGCTCTACAACACCGTTGGCAATCTAACGCTCTACGCCCAGTGGGCTCTAGACACTTCAGGTGATGATCCCGGTGACGGCTCGGGCAATGGAACAGGCGGTGGCACCGACACCGGCGATGGCGCAGGAACCACAACCACAACCACAACCACAGCTGTTGTTGCAGCTCTGGCCACGACTACCGTTGCCACGCCAGCGACTGAGGAACCTGCCGCTGAGACACCGGTTACCACAACAATAACCCCCACCCCAACGCCTACAACGCCTCCAACAACGCCAACACAACCAATTATTGACGACCCGGTTGCAAAGGACGAAGTGTTTGCGGGCTCATGGGCATTGGTGAATCTGCTTCTTGCAGCCCTGGGAGCCCTGATGGCACTAATCCTCCTCGTAGCGTTGGTGGCTGGACGTAACAAAGATTCTGGGGCAGGCACTAAGAAGCGTGGTCCCAGGAACTGGGCCTTCGGGGTCATCAGCCTCGTTGCTGGCGCAGGAGCAGTGGTGCTATTTATACTCACTCAAAATATGTCTGCACCGATGATCATGGTAGATGCGTGGACCATTGGGCATGCTGGTATCTTTGCAGCCACAATTCTCTCCTTTGCACTTGGGATGATAAAAGGAAAGTCTGGCGGGCAGCAGGCACTCCAAGGTGTGTAAGAAGAATCTCGTTTGACCTTGCTCAACATTTGACAAGGCACAACCAAAGGCCCGGCCGACACCCGTCGACCGAGCCTTTGTTAAAGCCTTTTGCCTCGAATTCTCACTTGTGTGTTATCGTAGGCAGCTATGTATGAGGTTCTTCAACAGATCCTGAACTTTTTTGGTCACGGGTTTTGCCACCAGTACTCGGAGCGAAGCCTTGAGGTTGGCGAGCTGTTCTTTTGTGTGTGCGCAAGATGCACGGGTATTTACCTGGGCTTAATCATTACGCTCGTTGTTGCGGCCTTGGTATACTCTCGGCGCTCAGAGTCAAAGGCAGCAAGGCAGAAATGGGCAATCGTTGTTGGAGTTGTCCTCGTAATACCCATGTCCATTGATGGGGGAGGGTCTTATGCAGGCTTGTTTGAAACCACTAATCTCAACCGCTATATAACCGGGTATCTCAGCGGCATGGGCCTGGGTATCATTGCAAGCGGAGGGCTTGTGTCTATCTTGCCGCGCTCCAGCCAAAGCCAGCGTGCCATTAGCACCCCAGCTTGGCTTACAGCCGTACTGCTGATAAGTGCCGCCGCAGGAGCACTCTTCTATCTGGGCTACCCTTACTGGGGAATCGCAGGCCCGCTGATATCACTCGCAAGCCTCTGGCTTGCTGTAACCTTTGTGTTGCTGCTTCTTGTCTCCACCACAAAGCTCTGGACGCCCGCTACCCCCGCGCCTCGCCGCGCAGTTCTGGTGGCGCTCTGCCTGCTCGCCGCCTTGGCTGCTATGGCTGTTTTCTCGCTTTCTGCCAGCTTCTTTGGATTCATCGTTCCTTGGTATCCTCAGGGCACATTGGGCTGACGTATCTAGTTGGGCCAAAGAAGCGACACACGCCCCACCAGCGGAATCCCACCAAGCGCCACTTCCCCCACAAATCACTCCTTGCGACCTCACACCACTATGGTACAATCACTACTTAATCTTACAAGTTAATAAGTCTTTGATCTTTGAGGGCTGCAACGACAAAGGAGATATGAGCAGCTACAGCTTGGAGTACAGATGAAAATCCAAACCAATACTGCTGGCTTTATGCGAGCAATCCAAAAGCAAAAAAACGCAGAGAGCTCCCTTCGTGCAATCTACAATGATTTACAGCCGTCATTTGAAAG
Source organism: Coriobacteriia bacterium (assembly GCA_009784425.1). GTDB lineage: Bacteria > Actinomycetota > Coriobacteriia > Coriobacteriales > UBA8131 > WQXH01. The sequence goes on from WRBR01000048.1 coordinate 8,049, forward strand.
ACTAGCCATGTCATGGAAGGGTGCTGGAGGTGAGCACTTTAGCCAGACATCTCAAAAGATCCTGGAACAAAACCTCATAGGATTATTCATGGCTACCACTTCAATCACCCAGACAAAGGCGGCTCTTGAGAGCTTTTCTCAGGTTGATGAAAACATAGCTAAAAGTCATAAATGAGCAGAGGAGACTCAAATGCCCTGTTACTGCAAAAGCATCCGTTTGATAGAACAAGACATTGCCACCTTAAGCTCAATGCTTAACCAGATCGGCACTCTCGCACAAAAGGACTCTGCTCAAACAGCAAGCCTTGCTTTACTTTCTGGCTCTGTAGCAAGTACAGCCACACCAAACAACATAGCCACTGCTGCTGATAGCATCTCCCGATTACATACAAGCACTGCGAGCAAAACATCTTCTTTGCACAGTGCTGTTACAGGTGAGATAACAAGACTGAAACTGAGCCTTTCATCTTTCAAAACACAAGACAAAAGCTTCCATAATACCCAAAACAGCAATTAAGAAGAGGGGCTGCCTCCATGGACTTCCAGCTCAATATACCTGACCTTGAAAATGCCCTCACAAAGCTTGATGAGGCTCTCTTGGAGATAGAAGACACATCAGAGGGGCTTATCAAGGCAAACAGAGAACTTCTCGATACTTCTTGGAAGGGAAAGGCGGCAAACCAGTTTTCAAGAAACACTGACAACTGGGACACGGGCTTTAAGACCTTTAAACAAAATCTGACGGTGGCAAGAGAGCTCCTTTATGCCGTATACCAAAGAGCTTCAGTACTTGACCAGGAAGCTTCAGGTTTTGGTGTTATCTTTGGCGGGGGGTGGGAAGGTTCAGCAGAGCTGCTCTCGCTTTCACTCAGGGAAAAAGAAGAGGTGTGTATCTCTTCACAAAGGATTATTGATGAGTATGAAAACTACAAGCAAGGGCTTGCCGCCCTCAAAAACGATAACTCCAGGCTCGGGCACTCGAGCCTTTCTCTGTTCTCAAGTATTGACAGCATAATCTCTGAGGCAGAGAGCAATCAAAGTAAGCTCAGAGGACTTTCTGGTGCCGCAGAGTCATATGCCCAAGGTATCGCAGAACTTGAGAGTATGGTCTTACAAGGCTCCTTAGGTATCGTGGAGCCTGAGGACTGGGCTGGTTTTTCAGGCATTTACTTAGAGCTGTTTAAGCGACTAGGTGTTGGTGCCTTTGAAGCTCTGGCAAAGTCTATGTCGCTTGCAGAGCTCCTCGCAAAGCTCCTTGGTCTTAACTTCAATAGCTGTGCTTACGGAGGCGACCCCGTTAATATGGCTACCGGTAACTTCGTCTACGAAAAGGAGTTCTTGAAGACAAAGGGACTCATGCCTCTTTCCTTCAAGATGTTTTATAACGCAGGAGATGAAGCTGAGCATGGACTGGGATCTGGCTGGATGCATAACCTTGCCGTTTCAGTTCAGTTAGAAGAAAACAAGGCCGCCCTCATATTTGAAGACGGCAGGCGTGAGTTTTTCATCAAGGATGGAAGTGGTAGCTACCACCAAGGTCAAGGACTTGATAACCACCTCTTTACCAGAGACGATACCTTGGTATACGCAAGTCGCGAAGGTCTCAGGTACAGCTTCAGTGCCAAGGGAGCAATGCTCAGGAAAGAAGACAGGAACTCCAACTACCTTAAACTCAGCTACACAGAAGACGGAAGGATAGAAAAGGCTGAAAGCAACTCAGGCACTGCGTTCTTCTTTACTTATGAAGAAGATAAGCTTATCCAGGTAAGAGACTTGTCTGGCAGAGCCATATCCCTCAACTACACGGAAGGTAACCTCACCTGTGTTACGGACGAGAGTGGCGCTTGTCACCGTTTTTCATATGACGAACATAACAAGCTTGCAAAGATCACCAACCCCCTTGGGATAGATACCCTCTCTAACACCTACGACGAATACAATCGCATGAAAGAGCAGGTGCTAGCTGACGGCGGCACTATCTCCTACTTCTACGATGATGAAGAAAACAAACTGACTCTCACCGAACAAAACGGAAACGAAGTCATCTACATCCACGATGATGAGTTCAGAAGCATAGAGACAATCTATACAGACGGCTCTGACAAATATGAATACAACGACAAGAATCTGCGTACCAAGCATACCGACAAGCGCGGTAATGCCACCAAGTTTGCCTATGACAGAAGAGGTAACTTGATTAGATCGGTAAATCCTCTGGGTGAGATTCTTCGCATTGAATACAACCATCTGAACAAGCCGACCAAGGTGCGCCTCGATGAAACGGTTACCCTAACGACTACCTATGACAACAAAGGTAACGCCACAAAGATTGCCGATGCCCTCGATAGAGCTATCAAGCTTGAATACAACGACAGAGGCCAGGCGTCTACCATAATGCACCCAGACTCAAGCGAGGTGCACATCACCTATGATGAGCGTGGAAACATCCTCAGTGTAGCTGAGCCAGCCACAATAACCTCGTACTCCTACGATGAGCTCAATCGCCCCACAAAGACAATAGACGCAAAGGGAAACAAAACAGAGTTCGCCTACAACACACGAGGAGATATCACCAAGGTCACTAACGCAAAAGGCCGAGAGCGCTCCTACGAATACAATGCAAGTGGCAAAGTCACCAAGATAGTAGACTTTGATGGCTCTGTCATTTCATGGGAATACAACAAAGCAGGAAAACCGAGCAAGCTCATCAATCAAGAAGGAGCTGAGACCACACTTGAGTATGACTCAATGCAAAACATCTCAAAGCTAACTGATGCCCTCGGTAATACTTCTCTTTTTGAATACAACAAACTGAACAGGCTCGAGTGCGCAACAAACGCCAAAAGTGCAACAGTCAGATATGCCTATGACCCTTGCGGTAACAAAACAGAGCTACTGGGACCAGAAGGACAAAAGACCTCTCTTTCCTATGATGCGCTTAACAGGGTAAATGAAATAGTAGAGCCAACTGGCGCAAAGACTACTCTCAAATACAATAAGTTCGGTCAAGTAATCAAGGTGACCAATGCTCTTGGACACGATAGTCTCTTTGACTATGACTTAACCGGGCAGATGACACTGAAAACTGACCCTTCAGGGCAAAAGACGAGCTATACCTATACACCACTTGGCCAGATCCATGAGATAACTGATACAAAAGGTAGAACGCTTACTCATGAGTACTTCCCAGGAGGCTTGCTCAAGGCGCAATTCTTTCCAGATGGCAGAAGTGTGAAATACACCTATGACGAAAACAAGAATCTCTTGACCAGAAGCACGCAAGATGGCTACACCCTGTTCTATGAGTACGACTGCCTAAACCAGATTGTAGGAATCACCAGTAACTGCGGACATGCCAATTCCTATAGCTATGATGCCATGGGTAATGTAATCTCTGTCACTGACGGATGCGGCAACACCACTAAGTACACCTACTCGCCCACTGGCAACTTGACTTCAGTTACCGATGCCCTCGGATACCTCTCAAGGTACAGCTACGATAAGCTTGGCAACCTCACCGTGGTAGAGCAGCTTGGAGAGCTACCCCAGGCAAGCTTGTCTGAAGCTGAGCTCTACGAAGCTCAAGAAATAAACCGCCAAAACGCCCAGATTCACACCACCAGATATGATAGAGACGCACTCGGGCAAGTCGAGAAAACCACAGACTCACTTGGAAACAGTGAGCTATTCACCTATAACGACTCCGGTCACCTGAGCTCCAAAACAGACAAAGAAGGACTCCTCACCAAATACGCCTATGACAAAACAGGACAGCTTGCAGAAGTAGCCTACGCAGACGGCAAAAGCGTACTATTTTCTTACAATTCCCTCAGGCAGCTGACCGAGATAAAAGACTGGCTCGGTACCACAAGCATAGATCTTGACGAGGCAGGAAGAGCAAGAGAAGTACTTGACCACGCAGGCAACAAGGTCGAGTATGCCTATGGACCTTCAGGTGAGAGAGCCTCCATCACCTACCCAGACGGCAAAACCGTAGACTACCACTATGACGATGCCTTGCGCCTCAAAACACTCACTGACGGCAACCAGCAAGTCAGTTATGCCTACGACGAAAACAGTCGCCTTGCAGAAAAGGCGTTCTCAAATGGAACTAGCTCAAAGTATTCCTATAACGACACAGGATTGCTCTCTGAGCTTTCACACAGTGACAGTCAAGGCATACTGGATAGATACGTCTATTTCTATGACAAGTCACTCAACAAGACCAGAGTAGAAAAATACCGGCGAGGACTCGAAGAAGAAAGCGGCATCTATCAATACACCTACGATGCTCTTTCAAGGCTTCAAGGAGTTGCCAAGGACGGCGAGCAGACAAGAGAATATGGCTATGATGCCTTTGGCAACAGAGACTTCATGGTAAGCAGTGGCGTGAGGACAGATTACTCCTACAATTCCCTGAACCAGCTTCTGCGCTCAGAGAGCAGAGGACTAGTGCAAGACTTTGCCTATGACGCAAGAGGAAACCTCACGCAGATACTTGAGAACAGCAAGGTCACTAACACCTATGAGTTCAGCGCCCTCAATCGCCTCACGAGAGCAACTAGTGCCAAAGGGCAAAGTGCCACCTACGACTATAACGGTCTTGGCTTCAGAACAACAAAACAAACAGAAGGCGAGTGTGACCCAACGCGCCAGATAAGCTACGTGCTCGACCTCACCAAGCAATACCACAATCTCCTACAGTCAAATGACGACACTGAGGTCCAAAGCTTCACCTGGGACTTCAACGTAGTCTTTGCAGATGACAGAGCCTTCCTCCAAGATGAGCTTGGCTCTCCAGTCCGCTTCCTTGACTCAGACGGCACTCTGCTTGAAAGCTACGGCTACGATGAGTTTGGAGTAGACCTCTATGGAAACCAAGGAGAGGCTCAGCCTTTTGGCTACACAGGCTACACCGCTGATAGCATTGCCAAGACCTACTTTGCCCAGGCAAGGGAGTATGTGCCCGGTGCTGGTAGGTTTGTGAGTGAGGATATTGCAAAGTCAGGAAGTAATTGGTTCAACTACTGCAACAACAATCCAACAAACCTCATTGATCCACTGGGCTTGGAGTTTGTAGTTATATCAGGCTCAGAATACGATGCAGATGGCAGGTACAAGTATAATTTTATTGAGCCTGCTATTAAACAACTAAAAGAGCTGGTAGACTTGGCTGATGGGGAAACAGTTACTTGGGTTATCAGCACAACAGGCTATTCTCCAGCCGATATCAAAAGATTCGAAACTATAGCAGCAGACATAGGAGCAGATGTCGTGAAAATAAACAGCAACCTTGAATTGCAAAACTATATCAACTCAAAAAGTATAGAAGTGCAAGGATTGTCAGCAGGCCGTATAGATGACCCGATAACTAGGTTTGTTGTGTTCTCTCATGGTGTAACAGGGAGCGTTGAGTTGGGTTACGGGCAATCGTCGGAGCGTAGAGCAGCTTTAATGATGGACGATCGTTGGATACAAGGATTATCTCCTAGGGCCTTCGACAATACATATTCGAGCTTCTATTCATGCAATACAGGCACTGGCCATAATAGCTTCGCGCAACAGTGGGTGAATCTGACTGGCGGAAAAACGAGGGCAGTAGTTGGTGGAAAAACAGACTATGAGCCCATGAACGTCGGGCAAAACATTATTAAAAAAATCCTTCGAGTACTTCGCGGATTTCATTGGGGTGGCTCAATGCACTATCCTGTGCCTGTAGGATCCGCTTATTATGAAGACTTTTACACAATGTGTGAGGATTAGCTTATGAAAGCGATTGTTGTTATTGTTTGCGTGCTGGCATTAACCTTATCTAGCGTTGTCGTCTATCTTTTCTCTCCTGTTAAACATGCAGTGAAAGAAGAGGATCTGCTGAACATTGCAGAGCCCTACTATCTTGTTAAGTGGATACAGACAACAGGTTCATCATGGATGATTATTGGCGATCAAGATGGGCTGTATGATGAACCAATTCTTATTCTTATAACCGGAGAGTGGCCATCAATTGTAAAAAGCTATGAGGTCGCAATTGGACATAACACCTATATTTGCTATGGATACTATGTTGGAGAAAGCAAGCCTTATTATTACAGCGAGCACTTTAGTGAGTATCACTTTACAGGCTGGGATATCTTGTATCCCATCAAAAGAGAGGGCATTCTGCCATTTTTACCTAAATCATATTTATGCAGGTTAGATACTCTGGGATAGCTGGGTGCTTCACATTGTTTTTCGTCAAAAAAATGAGTGCACAGGTTGGGGGCGCTACCAAGAGGTGACAAGGCAGAGGTGATAAGGGGACGAGAGGTGACAAGGGGAGGTGACAAGGGGACGGGGCGTTTGTCAACTTTGATACAATGTATGACAAGTAAAGACTACCAAAGAAGGGCGATCTATGCCAAGACAGGCGCGACTACTCAGCGTGACCGGCATCTATCACATCATCTTTCGCGGGGTGAACCGGTGCCACTTGTTTGAGGAAGAGGATGACTTCGAGAAAATGCTCAGCCTGCTTATTATTGCCAAAGAGGAACTGGGCTTTGAGGTATTAGCATACTGCATGCTAGACAACCACGTGCACCTTTTGCTCAAGGAAAAATCCCCGGGCGAGATTACCAAGGTAATGCTGAAGCTCCTGGCTCCCTATGCCTTTTGGTACAACAGGAAATACGGACGAAGCGGTGCGCTTATCGCCAATCGCTACAGGAGCGAACGTGTTGAAAACGACGAGTATCTACTCACACTTGTCCGCTACATCCATCAAAACCCCCTGCTAGCAGGTGTCTGCAATCTAATCGACGGGTGTCGGTGGTGCAGCTTTCCCGATTACGTTAAAGGCCGCTCCTTCCTGACTGACACGCGGTTTGTGTTAGAAATGTTCTCGACGGATAGAACCAAAGCTATCAAGGAGTTTGTGTCGTTTCACGATACCCTGGAAACCGAAGACTACTCTTATTCCAGGGAGGTTAAAAGGACCAAAGAGGAGATCCGGCAAGAATTCCTTTCTCTACTCGGAGGAGTGGAGCCTGGTTCGCTTGTTGGCTTGCCCAGGCTTGAGCGAGATGCCATCTTGACCTCACTAAGAAAACATGGCTTCTCAATACGGCAGATAGAGAGACTTACTGGTGTGTCCAGAGGCATCATCGCAAAATGCATGGCGAAAGGTGTATAAGAACTGAGTCACAAAAGATGACAAACGCCCCGTC
>WRBR01000049.1 GCA_009784425.1 Coriobacteriia bacterium
AAAAAGTGGTACACCAACCCCGTCCCCCTGTTCCACACCAACCCCGTCCCCCTGTTCCACACCAACCCCGTCCCTCTGTTCCACTTTGACTTGTCAAAATGAAGAAGGTTGATATAAAATGTTAGCCTTGGCAAACACAGAAAGAAGCTCAGTTGGAAAACGTAGCAATAGCCTTTCTTCTTACGCTCATCGCTGGCCTTGCAACGGGCATCGGTGGGCTGGTGGCGCTCTTTTCCAAAACAGCCAATAAAAAGTTCTTGTCAGTGAGCCTGGGCTTTTCAGCTGGGGTCATGATTTATGTGTCAATGATTGAGATTCTCCCTCATGCAGTTGAAACGCTTGCCCTGGGCCACGGCGAAAAGATGGGCGTGCTTGTTGCCGTGCTTGCCTTCTTTGCCGGCATGCTGCTCATCGCCCTCATCGACAAGCTGGTTCCCAAGGACGTCAACCCGCACGAGATGCGAGAGACAACGGTTGCCACGCCAGCAAGCTGCGCAGTGCCTACCAGCATGACAGAGCCTCTCTGCAAAGAAGACTGTGCCGCCCTTGAGAGGGCGCAGGTACACACAGATAAGCTGCAAGGAGTAGACCGAGCCAAGCTCATGAGAACCGGGCTCTTCACCGCGCTTGCCATTGCACTGCATAACTTTCCGGAGGGCATGGCCGCCTTTTTCTCTGCCTTGAGCGACCCAATCATCGCCATTCCCATTGTGGTGGCCATCGCCATCCATAATATCCCGGAGGGGCTCGCCGTTGCCGTGCCTATCTACTGCGCCACAGGCAGCAAGAAAAAGGCCATCCTCTTCTCATTTGCCTCAGGGCTCACCGAGCCTCTGGGCGCCCTTGTGGGTTTCTTAATCCTCATGCCCTTCTTAAACGACATGGTCTTTGGCATCGTCTTTGCCCTGGTGGCCGGCATCATGGTCTTCATCTCCTTTGACGAACTGCTCCCTTCAGCCCGCGCCTACGGAGAACACCACCTAGCGGTATACGGCCTAGTAGGCGGAATGGCCCTCATGGCCTTCAGCCTCTGGCTCTTTGTGTAAAATAGTAAAAAAACACGGCGAGAGGATAAACGTGAATACATCACAGGATATGCCGCTGGCTCGCGGTTATGAAGAAGCCGAGACCTTTGACCCTAACAAGATTAAATTTGGTACTGATGGCTGGAGAGCCATCATTGGTGAGGACTTTGTTGCGGAGAACCTGGCGCGAGTGGCTCTTGCCTCGGCAAAGGTTTTTAAGGAGGACAACCCCTTTGCCGCTACCGACGAGCCGCCCTTGATGCTGGTTGGTTATGACTGCCGAGAAAATGCTGCCAAGTACGCCATGCTGGCTGGAATCATACTTGCCAACGAAGGATTCAAGGTCTTACTTTCAAACAGCTACTGCCCCACTCCCACGCTCTGTTGGAGCATTGCGCGCAACGCGGGGGCGGTTGGCGGCCTTATGCTCACCTCCAGTCATAATCCGGCTGAATACCTGGGCTTAAAGCTCAGGATGCAAGACGGGGGAGCCTCGCCTCAGTCGTTCAGCAGCAGGGTTGAGGATGCACTGGGCGCAGAACTGCCGGCTATCTTTGAAGAGGCCCTCGCCATTGCAGAGGCAACAGGCGAGGCAGACAGCAGCGCTTTTAACTTGGAGATTGCTGACTTTATGCAGCCTTATCTGGCCGACCTGGCTGCCGCGGTTGACACCGAGGCCATTGCCGCAGCCCAGCTGAAAGTGGTAGTTGACCCGCTGTACGGCGCAGGACGCGTGTACCTGGCAGAGCTGCTCCGTGCTATGGGCGTTGAGGTGGTCGAAATCAATTCGGCGGCCGACCCCACCTTTGCGGGCCTGCACCCCGAGCCTATTCCGCCCTGGGTCAATGACGGGCTTGCCAAAGTGGCCGAGCTGGGCTATGACGCCCTCTTCATCACCGACGGAGACGCCGATCGCATCGGCGCAGGCGGCCGTGACGGCAGCTTCATCAACCCCCACAAGATACTTGCGCTCATCTGCGAGCTTTTGGTACAAGACAAAGGCCAGCACGGCCGCGTAGTGCGCACACTCAGCGGCTCCAACCTTATCAAGCGCCAGTGCGAGCGCCTGGGCCTGCCGCTTACCACCACGCCCATTGGCTTTAAGTGGATCTATGAGGAGATGCTCAAAGAAGACGTCATGCTCGGCGGCGAGGAAAGCGGCGGCATTGGCATCCCCACCCATGTGCGCGAGCGCGACGGCCTGCTCATGGCACTGTTGCTCACCGAGCTCATGGCCCAAAAGAAAAAGGACCTGAGCACCCTGGTAGCCGAGCTGTATGAGGCGCTGGGATACTTTGATTATGCGCGCGAAGATCTGCGTATCACCGAGGAACAAAAAGAGGGCTTCATGCGCGAAGTGTGCGACAGAAAGCTTGAGGCTGATGCCTATCAGCCCCTCTTTGACGCCCTGGATGAGCAAATCATTGGCATGGACTACAGGGATGGCGTTAAGTTTGTGCTTGCGTCTGATGCCTGGCTGCTTGCCCGTCCCAGCGGCACCGAGCCCCTGGTGCGCGTGTACGCCGAGGCAACCACCACAGAGAGGGTCAAGGAGCTTATTGAGCTTGGCTGCGCCCTGGTAAAAGGTGACTAAGATGACACAAAGCTATCCCAAGGTAACGGTTGTTGGTGCCGGTAACGTAGGAGCCTCAACCGCCCTGCTTCTGCTGCTCAAAAACATTGCCAACGTGGTGATGATAGACGTGGCCGAGGGCGTTGCCAAAGGCAAGGCGCTTGACCTGATGCACATGCGCAGCAATGAGCTCTTTGGGCCGAGCATTATAGGAACCAGTGACTACCTAGACACAGCAAACAGCAACTTGGTAGTCATTACCGCCGGCCTGCCGCGCAAGCCCGGCATGACGCGCGAGGATCTCATAGACATCAATGCCAGCATAGTGCGCTCGGTTTTGGAGGCGGCGCTGCCCGTGAGCCCCGAGGCGTGCTATCTGATTGTAACCAATCCCCTTGATGTGCTCACTAACATGGCTGCCCAGCTGGTTGACCTGCCGCCCGCCCGCCTCATTGGCATGGGCGGCGTGCTGGATACCTCGCGCTTTGTCTACGCTATTGCACGCGAGACGGGAGCAAGCCCCAGCGAGATAGATGCGCTGGTCATTGGTGCCCACGGCGAGGCTATGGTGCCTCTGCCAAGCCTGGCTACTGTGAGGGGCGAGCCGCTCCTTGAGTTGGTGGATGAAGCGGCGCTTGACCGCATTGTTGAGGCCACGGTGCAAGGCGGCGCAGAGATTGTACGTTTGCTTGAGACGGGCTCAGCCTTTTATGCTCCGGCTTCGTCTAACGTCAAGATGATTGAGGCAATTTTGGGTGACACCGGGGCTGTGTATTCAAGCTGCGCACGCCTGCAAGGCGAGTATGGGATCAGTGATGTTTCCCTCTGCGTGCCCGCAGCCTTAGGAAAGAGCGGCGTACTCAAAATCGAGGAGCTCAAGCTCTCAGAAAACGAGCTACTACAACTCCAAGCCTCCGCCCAGTCAGTCAAAGAACAAGTTAGTAGAATAAAAAACGATTAGTCTTTTTCTGGTAAGTATTTATTGAGAACGCAATAAAGCTCGTCGAGGTTGACGGGCTTGCCGATGTGGTCGTTCATGCCGGCATCTAGGCAGGCTGCTATGTCTTCCTTGAAAACATTTGCGGTCATGGCGATGATAGGCAACTTTTCTATTTGAGGATAGGGCAAAGCCCTGATACACCGGGTTGCATCCAGGCCATCCATCTCGGGCATCTGAATGTCCATGAACACCAGGTCATAAAGGTCGGGGTTGTTCTTGATTGTCTCCAGAGCCTCAAGCCCACTGGCAGCGCAGTCGATGGTGATGTTGCTTCCGTCTAGCAAGGCTACAACAACCTCGCGGTTAATCTCTATGTCTTCTGCCAGGAGTATTCGATACAAAGAGAGGTCTGAGAGCGGCTCATCTTCAAGCAAGTCTTCTTCATCTTGCTCCTCTTGCCCCTCGGGCGCTACTTGCCTTTCTTGTATTACCAGCCAATCCAGTTCTTCTTGCCCAGGCAGCACTTCTGCCCCCACCGGCTGCGCTTCAAGCCCTGCCTCCACGGGCAACTCCTCCGACCCATCTTCTGCCGGCAGCTCATCAGGCGGAGTATCATCAACGTCAACGGCAGACCCCTCCTGCAAGGTAACGGTAAAGTAGAATTTTGAGCCCACGTCAAGCTCGGAATCCACCCCTATGGTGCCCCCCATCATCTCAACCAGGTGTCGTGCTATGGCCAGGCCTAGGCCCGTGCCACCGAATTTTCTATTGGCGCCGCTGTCAGCCTGGCCAAAGGGCCTAAAGAGGTTTTCTTTGGCAGCAGGAGAAATGCCAATGCCGTTGTCTTCAACCACAAACATGAGGCGGTGCCCCTCGGGTCCCGAACTGAGGTGCTCAACATGTAAAACAACCAGCCCCTTGTTGGGCGTAAACTTGATAGCATTGGAAAGCAGATTGCTCAAGACCTTGGACAGGCGCTGACTGTCGCCCACCAGCACCTTGGGAACACTCTCATCAACCAAAGCTTTAAAACTGAGCTTTTGCTCGTTAATCTTGTGAACATGCTCATGCACCACAGCCTTGAGGGAATCACGAAAGTCAAACGGTGCCAGCTTGAGTGAAAACTCGTTTTCTTGCAGGCTGGTCATGTCTAAAACGTCGTTAATGATGCTGAGCAAATGTGAGGAGGCGTCCTGGATATGCCCCAGGCAATAATCCTTGCGCTCTGCCTTGTCGCTGCTGAGGGCAATGGAGGTCATGCCGATGATGGCGTTCATGGGCGTGCGCATCTCGTGGCTCATATTAGAGAGAAACTCACTCTTTACCTCGCTCGCGCGCACCGCATGGTTCAAGGCCTGCTCGCGCTGCACACTGTAGAGCTCGCGGATAAGCGCGTCAACCATATCGGTGGTAACACTCTCAATGAGCTGGATGTCCTTTTTGTGAAAGCTGCCCCGCGGCTTTAAGAATTCCAGCGCCAGCACACCCCAGAGTTTGTTTTGCACATAAAACGGCGACCAAACAAAGGCGCGCGTTTTTAGAGCCTTCAAGAGGGCATGGTGCTCGCCCTTAACCTGATTGATATTGGTGCAGCTCACGGCAGAATGTCTCACGGCTGAGCCCGAGTCAAACAGGTCGCGCATTGTTTGGTAGAGCATCAAGGCCTGCTCTTCGGTGGGCTCAGAAATGCGATTGTCGTCATCAGTCCAGCAATACCTGAGCGACTCGCCCACTTCAGATTCCGACACATTAACCACGCTGACCCGGGAGGTTTCAAGATAACTGCCCAAGAGAGCAAGCGCCTCGTTGACCCGGGTGTCAAAAGGCCTTTCTGTGGAGAGCTTCTGAGATATCTCAATCATCAGCTTTTGTACGAGGATGCTCTCTTCAAGCTCCTGCTCTTTGCGCACCTGTAACAGCACGTTGGCGCAGGCTGCCAGGATGACGATGAAGATACACACCAGTAATATAATGGTAAGGTTTCTAATGCTTGAGGCGGTGTCAAGGATCATCTGATCGTTTACACCAATGGCGGCGACGGCCACAACCGCTCCCTCAGAATCCATTACCGGCGCAAAAGCCATAAAGTGAACGCCCTCGTTGTCTAACTCGCGCAACTCCTCAACAACTATCGCGCCGCCAAAGGCCACATCGAGCATTGTGGTTGAGGCAAAAACAGGCGCAGAAACATCAAAAATGCCGGTGCCGGAGTTACTGGAGATGATGTACTGCAGATCCCCTGTGGGCAACTGCCTGATAAAGGCAACCTCGGTGAGATTATGAAGAGCGGCAAAGCCATCGAGTCTGCTTTGTATAGAAGAGTAATTGCCGCCTAAAAGCGCTTCAGGGCTCTGGATACTGTTCAACTCTTCTGTGGATACAATAAGCGATGCGCCCAAGGCCTCAGCCCTCAGCCGCTCGCTGCGACTTTGCTCCAGAGAGCCCATCAGAGCATTCAAAGAGTATCCGGTGTAAAAAGACAACGCCAAAACAACGATTGCCGAAACCAGAAAAAGAATGAGCACCAGACCAGAACGCTTATCCGACATGGAGCCTCCCGCCCAAGTTATCCAAGCGCTATTACACGCCTCACAACTTTAGCTCCTGAAGGCTAAAATGTCCCAAACTCCACAATATCTCCACAATTGCCACCAAACAACTCACATTCCGTAGGGTGACAAGGGGACGGGGCGTTTGTCACCCTTCTCGCCCCTAGATCATACTAGCCATATACACAGGCAGGTAGTCAACTGCACCCATCTGTTGAACATTGCCGTTATAGAGAACTACCGCGCCATCAACTTCAAATTCTTCTATCCTCAACATATTTGACAGAGCGCTATGCCGCTTGTAGTCCTTGCCAGACTTGACTTCTACAGCTAACACCTTACCCAGAGCTTTGTCTTCCACGAGAAAATCAACCTCACCAATACGTTTATTTGAGAAGTAGCGCAACCTGGCACCATGTGCTTTAAGTTCTTGCGCCACGGCATTCTCGTAAATGGAGCCGTAGTTAATCCCGCTCTTTTGCCCGATGATATCTAATGCTACTTCACCCATTAACCGCGAGGTGAGAAGCCCAACATCGTTCATGAAGAGCTTGAAGGCAGAGCGATCCTCTGAAAGCCCAAGCGGAAAACTAGGCTCGCCTACCCTGGTGCACGGAAGGGCAACACCTGCCTGCGCTAACCAGTCAAAAGCAGTCTCCATGTTAGCAAAGCGCAGATTCTTACCCAGCCGGGCGTATTTGAATCGCTTGCTGGGTGTATTAAGCTGCCCTGGAATTGCTTCATACACCATTTTGATCTGGCGTGCCTCTGTAACATCATCCACGTATTTAGCAATGTCGTCTTCGTATAATTTGCATATCGCGCGCTGTGAATTGCGCACTGGAATGATTTCCTGCCTGCTTATATAGGCTTGAACAGCATCGGGCATGCCGCCAATCAGTAGGTATCTCTTGAATAAATCCATTACCCTGTTTTGCAAGAAGTCCGGAACACTCTTACCAGTACTTCGTGCCTCCCTCAGTACAGCAAACGCATCCTCGAACAAACCGTTTGCCCAACAAAACTCCTCAAAGTCAAGGGGAAACATGTCATGCTCCTGCAAGAATCCAACTGGAAGGGAGCGTACATTTACGAAAGCATCGAGACCTAGCAGAGAGCCCGAAAGGACAATGTCAATATTGCGTAGTTCAGCAAGGAACTTTACCCAGGTTAGAAGATCTTGACACTCCTGAATCTCGTCTAAGAAGAGCAGCGTCTTGCTTGAGTCCAGCCTTTTTCCTGTGAGCACGGACAGCCTGAACAGGAGATCCTTTGCATCTGCTGCCTCTGCAACGGTGCTAATCGCAGTAACATTTCCATAGAAGTTGACTTCGGCTAAATCGTCGTACCTTCTTTGAGCAAAGTCACGCACCGTTGTGGTTTTGCCCACCTGACGTGCACCCGAAAGCAAGAATGCCTGCTTGGTTTTATTCTGCTTCCAGGATTCCAAAACTGCAAAGGTCTTACGATTTAACACTTTTGCTCCTTTTCTTGCACCAAGAAACAGAGTATAGCGGTTTCCTCCCAATATGTATAGTGAATAGCTGCGTTTTCCAACCGTCAACAGGAGCTTTTCCCTGCGTTTTCCAACCCTAGGTTGCTACCGGTTTGTAGCTGTCTGTAGCTGTCAAGCTTTGTAGACATATTTTTTACTATTACCTATTGCAAAGCAGACACCAGGGCTGGAATTGCTTCTCTGTTTGTAGACACTGGAGCTATTAACCATGCATCATTGGTAGACACAAGACTATCCATCAGATCAAGGTCGTCCCCATCGATGCCGGTATCACGAGCGTTCTCCTCTTTCTTGCGTCTCTCTTGGATGAACTTGGGTGTCTCGTCTAAGATGCGGCCTTTGAAGGTGTCCTTGCGCTTTATCTCGCCATCTATGAAGCGTTGGTAGTATTCTTCAGGAGTGGCATAACCTAAAGAATATGAGGGGCGTTCAGCATTGTAGAAGGCAATGTAATCATCAATCACCCGAGGTACATCCCAAGCATTGTAGAGGTCAAAGTCAATCATGAGCTCCTCTTTGATCCAGCCGTTTAAAGATTCATTGACGGGGTTGTCGGTTGGTTTGCCAGCACGCGAGCAGGAGCGCACGATGTTCTTGTCCTTGATGATGTCGTTATAGGCCATGGAGGTATACACACTCCCTTGATCGGTATGGATGATGCTCATCTCATCTGTATCACCGGTATGATCGAGATAATCGGTGATCTTCTTGATTGCCCGCTCAAGACCCTCATAGTACGGGTCAGTGCAGCCCCTTCTCTTTGTGAAGCCGTGCCCTAAGATCTCTTTGGTGAAGACATCGAAGTAGAGTGTGAGCTCCCAATAGTCATACCTTGCCCAAAATGCGGTCATGTCAGAGACGATGACCTGACGAGGCCTGTCGACGGTCTCCCAGGTAGCAAAGACGAGGTTGGGATAGGGATCTTTTCTCTTCCGAGAGCAGTCTCTCTTCTTGTGCTTGGTCTTGGAGGTGATATCGAGATAGCCAAAGGCCCGGCGCACATACTCAGCGGAAACAGTAATGAGACCCTTGCGCTTCAAGTAGGCATGTATCCATCTATAGCCATGGGAGGGGTGCTTCTTGTGTGTCTGCTCTACCAGTTCCAAGACCTTTTGGCGATCCTTAGGTGGCTTGCCAGCGCGCTTTTTCCACTTATAATACCCACTCCTCGACACGCCAGCGATCTCACAGAGCTCAGCAACACTGAATTCCTTGGAGAGCCTCTCTATGATGGCGTAGTCTTGTTGGACAAAGTAACGTATCCCATCTGCATCCCATCTTCTTGCGGGCTCCGGGTGTAGTTTTTTTTAAGCCGTTCGAGCTCGATACGGGTCTTGATAAGCTCACGCTTATAGTTCTCTGCAGTCTTATCGACTCCTTGAGGTAAAAGCTCCGGAGTCTTCTTGGAACGATAGAGTCCCTCTAGGCCTTCCTCGTCATACTTTTTAATCCATGATTTGAAAGCAGCGTCACTTACATTGTTGGCGCGGCAAAAATCACCGAACTTTACATCCGGACTCCTGCGGTAGAGCTTGATAAGCATTTCCTTTTCAAGAGGGTTGAGTATGTTTCCCATGTAAAACCACCTTCCTCGGATGCGCAACAAGCAGAAACTACCACTTGGGGCGCTGTGTGGTCAAGGCCGCGATGCACGAACTCGCCTGAGGGCTGGGGCGGTGGGGCACAGAGAGCTGCCCGGCCGGGCAGCTCTCTGTGCCCCACCGCCCCAGCCCTCAGGCGAGTTCGTGCATCAATCAATAAAGGCGGAATTCCGGAGTTCCGTGTCTACGAACAGGTTAGCAGCACGGTGGGGCCGAATGGGCAGCTTTTGGGCAATTATGCAGGAGGATAAGGCTTGGCGTTTATGCGCTTACTCAATAACTGCATAAACTACATTTCCATCCTCGTCTTCGATTGTGTAAAATACTCCTCTGATTCCCATTGAAAAAGAGTAAGACTTTCCCCCTTCAGTGGTAACGGTCACGTCAATAGCGCCGCGCGCGCGAACCTGAGAGCTTACACTCACTATCAGGGCATCTGTCGCTTCGGAAAGAGCCCACGCAGCGCTCATCGCACGCCCTCTTCTGGATGCGTACTCTTCTGTCAGTTCGATTTCGTCAAAATGTGCAAGCAGTGTAGCGGTGTTTGCCTGCACGATTTCTTCTATAGTTCTCACAGTGGTCTCTACTTCGTTTGCATGAGGGGTGTCTGCAGTGGGCGTTTCAACAATGCAGGATGTAAGGACTATGGTAATCATTAGGCTTAAGACAGCAACTAAGACTGTCAATAAGCATCTGCTTCTAGTGCTAGTCAAATATTTCTCCCTTTTTCTGAAGGTGCTCACGGTCGTGACAAGGGGGTCGTGACAAGGGGACGCGTGACAAGGGGGCGGGGCGTTTGCCATCTTTTGTGACTCAGTTCTTATACACCCTTCGCCATACATTTTGCGATGATGCCTCTGGACACACCAGTTAGTCTCTCTATCTGCCGTATTGAGAAACCCTGTTTTCGTAGTGAGGTCAAGATGGCATCTCGCTCAGCCCTGGGCAAGCCAACAAGCGAACCAGGCTCCACTCCTCCGAGTAGAGAAAGGAATTCTTGCCGAATCTCCTCTTTGGTTCTTTTGACCTCCCTGGAATAAGAGTAGTCTTCGGTTTCTAGGGTATCGTGAAACGATACAAACTCCTTGATAGCTTTGGTTCTATCCGTTGAGAACATTTCTAACACAAATCGCGTGTTTGACAGGAAGACTTATCAAATATTGTATCAAAGTTGACAAACGCCCCGTCCCCTTGTCATCAACATGTCTTGCATTGGCTTGGTGCAAGACACAATTATCGAGATCTAATTGGGAAATTCAGATGCGAGCTGGTTGCTCAGTTCCGACAACGACCACACAGCCCCAAGGTTACTATATTCAAAGTTGGAAGTTGTGCTATTCCACTCCATAAAACCTAAATGGTGCTTGCGCTCTGCGCCGCCAACAATTGTTTCGATGCTAGACAGATGATGCTCTGTGGTCAACATTTGTGTCAAACGTGAGCTTGCGCCGTTATCAATATTGACTAGCAATCCATATTTAGCACCACTAACTAGACAGTAACCAACAAGCTGTGACCATTGTTGCAATCCAACACTTTTGACATGTTTGATTTCCAGAATCAATAATTCAAATTTTTTTTCGTCTGTTACCAGCGCAAAAATGTCTAGGTCCAATGGTGGTACTTGATTAGCGAAATGCACTGCGCAAGCGCACTCGGCTGGATTGTGTTTTATTATTTGTTGCAGGTTGCTTTTGAGTTCGCCGATGCCCCAATGTACAAATAATTCACGCTTATTGCTCGCGCGAAAGTTGCTGCGCAACTGTGCTTCTACATATTCCTGTATCTCTGGATAGAAAGATACTTCATTTCTCATCGCAAGTCACTTTCAACGACCTTGCGAACAATGAGCTTGTACATATTCTCTGGCGATATTGAAACAAGATTCTTATATACGCTAGGATTCAGTGCGCCGACAAGCGCTCCCCTGCCGTTTCCGATTATTACAAGCGGTGTCAACAAGTCTGGTTTGCGAATCTCAACTGTTATATCGCGCTTTTCGACCAGGTGACGCTTGATAAGCTCAAGATAGCTTCCTTTCACTCTGACTCCCTTTAGCTCACTCTTATCAGCGATGACATAAGCTAAAGCATGTAAAACTTCGGTCACAGGGTAACCTGCCTCAGGGATTGTGCTGAACAATAGCGAGCTTTCTGCATTCTGAGCCCAAGCAAAGAATGTATGCACTCTTACATTCATCACGGAGTACTCTCGGTTCGCCATAAGCGAGTCAGTAGCAATGATAGCTTCAATTCTCTGATGTGTATCTTTGCACAACACAGGAAATGGGTTTATCAATTCACCAACTTCTGAGAATAGCAACTCAATCTTTGAATATGGAGCATGTTCGCAACCAATAACTGCGCACACATGACGATTGTGGAGATAATGACCACCACCAATATAGTCTGGCAAACGCCTGTCGTTTTCTGCTGGATGCACACAAGATTTGGTAGCTCGTACTTCATGTTCAGAGCATGGGCTAGCAATATTTGTTTGTTGCTGCAAGCTTAGGTTTTGTTGCGTTGATTCTGCTTTGGTCTTAAAAGCAAAAGCGCCAAACTCTGCGTACTGATCTAGGATGATGCGCACTTTTGTGCCCTTGTTCCATGATGTATAGTAAGGATTACTAGCTGCGTGGAAGTTCGGATGGTTCCACAGAACTTGGTCTGGATAACACTTCACATCGTGCAACAGCTTACAAAGCTCGCAGACAAACCTGAAATTGAAGCCGCGTACTTCGAAAGATATTATTTGCACATCCTCAGAGAACCTTCGATGTGAAGGAGTAGTGCTCCCTATGGTATCGGCTAACCCCGCGATGAACCTTCTCTTGATAAAATCGTCTGATAAATCAGAAACAATCTTGCTAATGCTAATATCATTACGAAGCTCTCCTTCGCAACTAACGCCATATGATTGAAAGTCTTTTTTAAGCTCCGATAAATCGCCCTCACACAAAACCCTCCATTCTCCGTGTGGTGCGGTTTCATAGCTCACGATTATGCCATAAATGCTACGGAAAATTGGGCTTACAGTTTTCAAAATATCCCGTGATATTTCTGAGGCACGCTGAGGGTTTGTTACATACGACCCCCATTGCTTATAAGGAAGGCGTATATAAAACGTGTCCTCTGCGTTCCCAAAAGTTCCGCCGCCCACAATTAAGCCAAACAAGTACGCCTTGTCGGTGTTCATTGACATACTGGCTCATCCTCGAACACCTGATGAAAAATTGCTTCTGCAATACGCTGTGCTAACAAAGGAGGCACAGCGTTGCCGATTACTCTGTACATAGCAACAATGTCCTTAGTGCTGTCATCAATAAACAAAAAATTGTCAGGAAATGTTTGTATACGAGCTATCTCCCGTATTGTAAAGCGCCTGTTTTCTGTTGGGTGCGTAATCCCGCAGTTCTCAGGCTGAGCTGATGCTGTTATTGTGCCACATATCTCCGTACGCGCGAAGCGACGATAGAAATTTGGACTCCGGTACTTTACCATGTCGTCCCTTATACGCTGAAAACGTGGAGCCAACCTGTCGTAAGGAACGTCTTTCCATGAGCCGCCTTCACTAATCTGTTCGACCATGCTCATAGCCTGTGGTGAAAATTCCCAATGTACCTGATTGGGCAGGCCATCTGGCATGCATAAAACATGATTTAAGGTCAACATTTCTGTTTTTGGCATTTTCTCAGGGAAAACGAATGTCTTGCCTAGATCTTTTCTGATGCCAACGAAAAAGACCCTGTGTCGGTTTTGTGGCACACCATAATCAGAGGCATTGAGCATTTCGTACACAATGCTGTATCCTGTGCCTCCAATGTTTGATAGATCTTCAACAATAACCTCTGGTAGTTTTCGTCCATCAATATACTTAGTGGACAGCAAGCCCTTGACGTTTTCGAATACGATAACCTTAGGCATCTTCTTTTCGATTATCCGAATACACTCTTTGTAGAGCATGCCTCTGCTGTCGTACACCCCTTTGCGGTCTCCTGCATTACTGAATGGCTGACAGGGAAATCCTGCTGACAGAATATCGCCATCGGGAATCTCATCTTCATCCACGGTTAGTATATCGCGCCCATCTATCTCGCCCAGATTGAGCCTATATACTGCCTGCGCTGCTGTATCAAAGTCATTAGCATAAATGGTCTGAAATCCAGCATCAATAAAGCCGCGATCAAGACCCCCGCAGCCAGCAAAGAGTGAAATCAGCTTGGGTGCACTATTGGTAATCACAACCAGTGCCTCTCCAGCCTTTGAGCACTTTCGTAACAACAGAACTCGCGCAGGTACTGAGTGCATGTGTCTCTTCAATATATTCCATCAGCCTTGTTTCATAATATCCTAAACTTGCTGTTACGTTAGGCAACACGCCAGCTCCCTTTTGTAGCTCCGAACTGATGGTTCCGTTCTAGTAATTATTTTATCTTATAGCATGCTTCAAGGCTTGTGAGAACTGACGATTGGAGCAAAATGACCTCTCATTATGTTCACCTGCAACGCTATATTAAGACTATACCACAGACACTGCTTATGAAAAGAAATACGCTGCCGTGACACCTGGCGAATGACATTGGTAGTGTGATGTCTATGGAAACATTTTACCTTGGAGGATGGTACAAAAAATACCCACTATGTGCGCAACGTTCTATCCTCCCACGGACTACACCGCAGTACTTTCGACGATGCAGAGCTTAACTGCCGAGTTCGGAATGGGATTCCCCCGGGGTCCCCGCGAAGCCTGCTTCGTGGGTGACAAGGGGACGAGGCATTTGTCATCTCAGGGTGACAAGGGGACGGGGCGTTTGTCACCTCATCTGTGAGCCTGAACAATGTTTCACTTGCGTAACTGATAGCTGTCCTTTGATGTGCTGTGGGATACTAAAGGTGATACTCGCAAGAAACAACAGAGCGCTCTCTGAAAGAAGGGAGAAGTGTGGCCACCAAAAAGCATTCTTCAACTCGAGTTAAAGTGCCGGTAGTTGTCGCCTTTGCTGTCGCTGCGATGCTGATATTTGTAGGCTGTGCGGTTATTAGCGCTCTCTCAAAATACTCCTCTAGCCCAGCTCAGGTAACTATTTATGGAGAAACTACCACCAGCAAAAGAGCAACGCCAATAACGGTCAATTCTCTCAACAGTGTTATGCTGCATTTACCCGAGCTTGATGGCGCGGGTAATCTATCTTGGCACGTGCTGCAATATGCTATGGACGGCCTGATTGTTTTGAGTGATAACGACTACCTAATTGTTGTGAGGAAGATCGATAAAACCTGGTTTGTCACCCATCGCGTAAACCCAGATCCAACATTTCATTTTCGCTACCAAGGCTCAACTCTTTCGTGTGTGGAGACTGATGTCGATGAGGGGCACATAGTAATTCATCCTAGGGGAATGGACTACCCTAACGAGCCATACTATGTTCTCGACCTTGACTCGTCAGAGCTTACCAGTTACAGCCCTGCACTCTTTCCTTACAAGCGAGACACTCACTCTGCCAGCAATGTCATTTGGCATGAAGATGTTCCGGCCAGCTATGATCGGGATACTAATACAGTAACCTTCAACGGTGACGACCTTCATTCCAACTTAAAAGTGAAGCTCGCATACGAACCAGTAGACAGGTCGGTTTATTTGTATGACGAAAACACGCTTGCCTACTTAGCAGCTGGCTGGCATATGTACTTCGTCTGCTTTCAAGACATTCACACCGGGCGCGTGAGCACAATTCGAGTGATTTAAGCAAGGGGACGAGGGGGCGGGGCGTTTGTCACGGGTGACAAGGGGACGGGGCGTTTGTCATCTTTTGTGACTCAGTTCTTATACACCTTTCGCCATGCATTTTGCGATGATGCCTCTGGACACACCAGTAAGTCTCTCTATCTGCCGTATTGAGAAG
>WRBR01000050.1 GCA_009784425.1 Coriobacteriia bacterium
GGGTCAGGTGTCTGTAGAGAGTCAGTGATCGTGGACGGGTCAGAGACCTGCGATAGCTCTTGAGCCACAGTAAGTTTCTGAGTAAAATCCGGCACAGGAGCTGCCACAAAGCTGAGATCCGGCTCCTGAGGAAGGTCTTGAAAGGACTCCGGCTGAGGTGCGGGAGCAACGTAGGGGTCGGGAGGCCTTGGCTGGCCTTGCCTGGGCTCCGGATAAGGAACCTGCTTAAATCGAGGACCCGAAGCATCGGGACCATTGCTAAAGTCTATATTCATTATGGCTACACCTTACGTCGTTTACGAGGCTGTCCTAGAGATAGTTCTCTTTGAGATAAGCAATGATGTCACTGGATTCATACATCGCTTGATCGCCAATGAACAAGCAGGGCACCTGGTTTTTGCCACCTTGGGCCAAGAGAAAGTCCTTGTTCTCAAGCTCCGTGGTAGAGAACATGTCAATGATTATCCCATTCTCACTCATGAAGTTCATGACTTTTTGGCAAAAAGGACAAGTTGGTAGATAGTACAATTTGAGCTGGTCCATCGTAGCCACTCCTTCCATCAAAACAACACTCTTTTGGTATGATACCCCACAGTGTAGTTTTGATAGTTTTTGTTAGTCAACTGTATTGCATAGTCATTGTACGACAGATTTTATCCTAAAGGGTGCTCATCCTCGAGAACGGAGTAGAGATGTCAGAAGCAATCTTTGATGTGGTCAAAGGGGTATTGGTTAAGATTCGTGGCATAGACGAGGCTGAGGTGGTTCCTGAGGCTGTTTTGGTTGACGACCTAGGCGCGGACTCACTTGATGCCATTGAGATTATCATGGCTTTAGAAGAACACTACGGCAAAGAGCTGGACGACGTAGAGGTGGAAGACCTCAAGACGGTCGCGGATGTTGTCAACCTAATTCAGTCCTTGATTGAATAAGCTGTTGCTGTAGAGGCCCGATTAAATGTTTGGGAGCAGGCTTGATCCAACTGAGAAGAGCCTACCGAAGAGACTTCACCTGCTGCTGACAGCGCTCACTTCTGCGCTTGCGCTCGCGTTGCTTTTGGGTACCTTAGGTGCGTGTGGAGCTGGGCGGGCTGATCAAAACAACACGGAAAACAAAGATAAACTGCTCATAGTTGCCACTGTTTTTGCTGCCTTTGATTTTTCCCGCACAATTGCCGGTGAGGTAGCTGACGTGCGTCTGCTGGCGCCTCCTGGAGTTGAGTCACACTCCTTTGAGCCGAGTCCCGCTGACATGATACTGCTGAGCACTGCAGATGTGCTCCTCTGCGCGGGCGGAGACTCCGATGCCTGGATAGACAAAATCATCGCCAGCCTTGATAACCCCAACCTGCTGGTAATCAGGATGATTGACCTCGTTGACACCCTGGAAGAATATGAACCGGAGTACATGACGGTGGGTGTGCATGAGTTACCCTCGGGCGAGCATGAAAGTGACCACGGGCACGAGGCTCAAGCCCACGGATCTGAGCTGGATCACGAAATTGACGTGCACGTCTGGACCAGCCTCCGCAACGCTCAGGTCATCGTTCAGTGCTTTGCGGACAGTTTTTCAAACCTCGATAACTCGCGCGAGAGGCTTTACCAAGAAAATGCCCTCGCGCTCATCGAAGAGCTCGCAAGCCTTGATGCCCGCATATCTTCTCTGGTTGCAGGTGCCGCGCGCACTACGATTGTCTTTGGAGACCGTTTTCCTTTCAGGTACTTTGTTGAGGATTACAACCTCAACTGGTACGCAGCCTTCCCCGGCTGCTCCACGGCTGTGGATACCAATCCGGCCACTATGGTGTATTTGATTAGCACGGTGCGCGAGCAAAAAATCCCCTTTGTCTTTTACCTCGAGCTCTCTGACCAGCGCATTGCGCGTACCATTTCAGAGGAAACCGGCGCTGGGATGCTCCTCTTTCATTCGGCTCACACTATCTCGCGCGATGATTTTGAGGCGGGAGTCACCTACCTTGACTTGATGATTTCCAATGCGAATAACCTGGAAGCTGCCCTCAATTGAACGCGCTTTTGACACTCGAGAGCGCCAGCTTCACCTACGGAGATAAAACCGCCGTTGAGGGTTTGGATTTTTCTCTCATGCCCCAGGATTATCTCTGTGTTGTGGGCGATAACGGCAGCGGCAAGTCAACCCTACTTAGCGGCATCCTCCGCCTCAAGCAGCCCCATACGGGTCGATTATCCTACAACGAGACGCTCCACAGAAACCAAATTGGTTATCTGCCGCAGCAACACCACGTACAGGGCAACTTTCCTGCTTCGGTTTTGGAGGTTGTACTCTCTGGGCGGCTGGGTCACAAGGGCCCTGCTCCCTTCTATACCAAACACGACCGTGCGCTTGCGCGTGAGGCTCTGACCTTGGTGGGCGCAGGCGACCTTGAGCAAGAGTGGTTTGGCGGACTCTCGGGCGGACAGTCGCAAAGAGTACTCATTGCGCGTGCCCTGGCAACGGCCCCTGACGGCCTCAAGCTGTTGATTCTCGACGAGCCCATGAACGGTCTTGACCCCCATGCACGCACCCTGCTCTATGAGCTTATCAGGTTCCTCAATACTGAGCGAGGCATCACCGTCATCATGGTGACCCATGACGTCAACACAGCCATGCATTTTTGCAACCGTATCCTGCTTTTGGCAACGCGGCAGGTCTTTTTTGGTGCGCCAGATGAGTTTGAGTCAACCGAACTGGGGCGTGAGTTCATCCGCGATGCCTGCGGAGGCAACTGTGCCATCTGCGGCTTTTCGCACAAACATGATGAAGGTCCCCATGTTTGAGGCCCTGTTTGACATCTTCAGCTACGGCTTTCTCCTCAGGGGGCTCATCGTTGGACTCATGGTCTCTATTTGCGCGGCACTCTTGGGTGTTACCCTGGTGCTCAAGCGCTTTGCGATGATAGGCGACGGCTTGGGTCATGTGGGTTTTGGCACCCTGGCAGTTGCCACCGCCTTTGGCTGGGCTCCGCTGGCGGTATCTCTGCCGGTAACCTTGCTCGCCGCCTTTTTCTTACTACGCCTGAGTGAGGGTGGGCGTATCAAGGGTGACGCCGCCATAGCCTTGGTTTCAGCCAGCTCGCTGGCCATAGGCATCTTTGTGGTCTCAGCTACCACCGGCATGAACACCGAGGTGGACAGCTTTCTCTTTGGCTCCATCCTCACCCTCACCAACCTTGATGTGGTGATGAGCGTGAGCCTGTGTTTGGTGGTGCTGGTGTTGTTCATCCTGTTTTACAACAGGATCTTTGCTATGACCTTTGACGAGAATTTTGCCAAGGCCACCGGCATGCCCACGGGCCTCTACAACACCGTACTTGCGGCTCTGGTTGCAATTACTATCGTTGTGGGCATGCGCATGATGGGCGCGCTGTTGATATCGAGCCTTATAATCTTTCCTGCGCTCAGCGTTATGCAGCTGGGCAAAAGTTATCTCACGGTGACCATTTGGTCTGCGGTAATTGCGGTTCTCAGCTTTTTGCTGGGTTATTCCCTGGCCTTGATCTTCGGCACTCCGGCGGGGGCCAGCGTGGTCATCATCAATCTAGCAACCTTTATACTGCTCTACCTCACGCGGCGTGTGCTGCACAAAAGCTAGTGAAAAGAGTGGCTATCACTTCAATTCCGCTGTTTTGACAATCAGTTGCGTAGAAAAACTGCTAGACTAAGCAGTCACGTTCATTTTTCATTCAAGTGTTCCAAAGAATGAAGGGAGTTTACATGAGCCATTCTCTCGAATTAAAAGAGGCGCGCCTGGCGCGTAGAGGAAAATTCTTTAAAAAGGGAATTATCATTGCGGTTGTTTCCGGCATGCTCTACGGAGTGTATGTAGCTGCGCTTTACGGCGCCACCGGAAACGGCTTTTGGGTGGACTGGTATGGCTACGGCGATATCGTCACTCCCGCCGGTTGGTATGACGATGTGCTCGACCCAACTATCAGCGGCTTTGCAATGAGCTTTTTGATCGCCGTTTTGATACTGGGTGCCCTGGGCTCGGGTATCAACGACTTTTTCAGCGCCATCTGGATGATTATAAAAACGGCAGTCAGAGGCAAGTTCATGGACTACCTGCGCTGCTTTAAGTCCAAGCCGGGTGCGGTTATGGTGATCTGTGCTTTGATCGGTGGGCCTATAGCCTCAACTGCCTTTCTCATTGCGCTTATCATGGCGGGGCCCATTGCCACGCCCATCAGTGCCCTTTGCCCGGCAATTGGCGCAATTATCGGGCGCATAATCTTTAAGCAAAAACTGAACTTTCGCATGGCCTGCGGTATTGCCATCTGTGTGGTTGCCACCTTTATGATAGGCTCCACCGCCTTTACCGGTTTTGAGCTCACTGACCCCATGTTCCTCGCGGGGCTCGCAGTTGCTCTAATCTCTGCCCTTGGTTGGGGTATCGAAGGCGCCATAGCCGGTTTTGGTACTTCAGTTATCGACTATGAGATTTCCATCTCTATCAGGCAGCTCACCTCCGGCTTCTTTACCCTCTTTATCCTCACCCCTTGCCTCTTCCTCATGGCAGGAGCGGCTGGCCTGTATCCCACGATGCTCTTTGAGGCGCTGCAGGGTCAAGTGCTTGAAGAGGGTCTGCTCGCAAGCCCGCTCATCTGGTTCTTAATCTCCGGCTTGGCCGCAGGACTCTCGTTTGGTTTTTGGTACAAGGGTAACAGCATGTGCGGCGCAGCCCTCGGCATGGCTTGCAACGGCGGTTTTTCCTTCTGGTGCCCCTTCTTCAGCTTCCTCGTCTGTGGCCTGTACCTGGGCTGGGCCGGCTTTGACCTGTATCCCATCCAGTGGGTAGCTGCCATCGTCATGGTGGTGGGCATCTTCTTGATTGCCGTGAATCCCCTCGAGCTCTTCAAAAAGTCTAAGGAGGTCTAACCATGAGACCACTCAACTACGCAATCCTCAAACTATTCGAAGACGGCAGAGAGTTTGATGTGCAAGGTGTCATTACCCAGCTGCAAGACGAGTACAGCTCCTTTAGAGCCTTTAAACCCATGGCAATCAATGAATCTTTAATGTCAGCAGAAAAAAACGGCCTCCTGGAAGAATGCAACTGGGAGCTCGATGCCCAAGGCGAACTCCACGTCTACTACAAAGCCACACCCTACGGCATTGAAATGATTCATAACTATATCAAGTAGGAAGTGACTCACTGGGGACGGGGAAAGTGACTCACTGAGCAGACTCAGCTATTTGTTTCTGTCTTGGGGCCCCGGCTCGCTCCAGTAAGTCGTGCTGGCTAGCAGCTCAACAGAGTCGCTCACCCCCAAGTCAGAAGCCAAACATCTGAGTCTGCTCAGTGAGTCACTTTCCCCGTCCCCAGTGAGTCATGGAGCCAACGACCGGATTCGAACCGGTGGCCTGCTGATTACGAATCAGCTGCTCTACCAACTGAGCTACGTTGGCTCGTAGAACGAGAACAGATTATAGCACTACTTAAAACTGTGCCTGAAGCTCCTTTACGCGATCTGTTTTTTCCCAGGTGAACTCGGGGAGTTCGCGGCCGAAGTGGCCGTAGTTGCTGGTGAGGCGGAAGATGGGGCGGAGTAGTTCCAGGTCGCGGATTATTGCGCCGGGTCTGAGGTCAAAGACTTCGTTGACAGCGTTTGCTATGCGGGTTTGCTCTTCAGTGTTGGTGCCGAAGCACTCTACCATGATGGAGAGTGGACGGGCGATTCCGATTCCGTAGGCAAGCTGTATCTCAACCTGCTCAGCCAGGCCTGCGGCCACGATGTTCTTAGCAACCCAGCGTGCGGCGTAGGCGGCACTGCGGTCTACCTTGGTGGAGTCTTTGCCCGAGAAGGCTCCGCCGCCGTGGCGTGCGTATCCGCCGTAGGTATCGACGATAATCTTGCGTCCGGTGAGGCCGGTATCGGCAGCAGGGCCGCCAGCAACAAACCTGCCGGTGGGATTGATGTAAACCTTAGCGTCCTTCCAGGATTGCTCATGCAGCTCCATGACCGGCGCAATGACCTCCTTTATGATCTCATCACGAAACACGGAGTCCACCTCGCGCGTGGCGGCATGTTGCGTAGAGATCAGTATGGTGTCTACGCCTACCGGCTTGCCGTTTTTATAGCGTACGCTGACCTGCGTTTTGCCGTCCGGTCTGAGAAAATCAAGGTCTCCATTCTTGCGAACCAGGGTGAGTTGCTCAGAAAGTCTATGCGCCAGATAGATGGGGATAGGCATGAGCGTGCTCGACTGGTTGCTGGCAAAGCCAAACATCATGCCCTGGTCGCCGGCTCCCAGTTGCAGCAGCGGGTCATCACCGGCCAGCTTGTTTTGCCTCTCGTACGATTCATCTACGCCGCGCGCTATGTCTGCGCTTTGCGAGTGAATGGAGTTGGAGATTCCAATGGAGCGATAATGAAAACCTGCGTCCACGTCGTCATAGCCAATATCTTTAACCACGGAGCGCACTATGGTGTCTATGTCTGCATAGGCCGAGGTGCGAAGCTCGCCTGCTAAAAAGACCTGTCCCTCGGTGGCCATTGTTTCGCAGGCAACGCGAGCTTCTGCTGCACTACCGGCTCCGGAGGCTTCAAGTTCACCCTCCTGTTTGAGTATGGCATCTAATACTGAGTCAGAGATTTGGTCACAAACCTTGTCAGGATGGCCCTCTGTGACACTCTCGGAGGTAAAAATGTAGTCGTTCCCTTGATTCATGTTCAACCTTTCGCGCGTTTTTTCTTGCTAGCGATTATAATTGAACTATGGATATTTATTTTCAACAATACAAACCAACTCAAAGCATGGCCCACTATCTCTCTGTGGGTTGTAAAAACCGTGATTCCAAGACCTTGGGTTTTGAGCTGGAGCATTTTGTGGTGGAAAAGGACAGCCTTGCCACGGTGCCCTACATGGCGGACAAGGGTTCTGATGCGCCTTCGGTTGAGAAAGTGCTTGAACGTCTTAAGGATTATTACTCGGAGTGCTCTTTTGAAAAAAATGTCAAAGGTGACGTTCACCTCTTTGGTCTCAGCAGGGGCAAGGTGGCAATTTCCCTTGAACCCGGCTCGCAGCTGGAGGTCAGCATAGGTCCGGCTTGCTCCGTTCCTGAGATTGACAAGCTTTACCGGGGTTTTCGCAGTGAGCTTGACCCTATCCTTGACAGTATGGGGCTTACGCTCCTGGAGCTTGGTTATCACCCCACCGCAATGGCTCGAGACATCTCTCTACTGCCCAAGCTCCGCTACGAGTACATGGATACATACTTTTCTGAGACCGGCAAGCACGGCATCTGCATGATGCGCGCTACCGCGTCAACCCAGGTGTCCGTTGATTACGTGAGCGAGGCAGATGCCATCAGAAAGTTCCGTATTGCCAACGCGCTGGGGCCGCTGATTGCCTTTATCACCGACAACGCTCCGGTGTTTGAGGGCGAGCGAATCACTGCGTATGGCGGCACAGCCGAGCGAGCTCAGAGCGGTTTTGTTGTGCCACCGCGCATGGCGCGCATGTTGTGCTGGGATGACACCGATCCCCTGCGCTGTCTGGTTGCACGCGGGGCTTTTGACCACGGCTATCGCTTTACCCACTACGCCGAGGATCTACTCGAGGCACCCGGCATATTTCTGCCAGAAAAAGACGAACATTCTGACCCCGAGTACCTGGGCTTTAACACGCTCAAGCGTGTTTTGCCTAACGAGTATTTGTCTGAGGAATTGGTGCTGCATATTCTCTCGCTCTTCTTTTTTGACGCGCGTTTTAAGACCTATCTGGAGCTGCGCCAGGCTGACTCCATGCCTCTTGAGTACGCCTTGGCCTATACGGCACTGATTAGCGGGATTTTCTATAATCCCAAGGCAATCAATTACTTTGAAGGCAAGTTCAACTTCATTGAGCCGGCCTCCATAGCCTTTGCCAAGTCCGCACTGCGAAACAAGGGCTATGAGGCGGAGGTCTATCAGCGCCCTGCCACCGTGTGGCTAGACGAGATGATCAGCTTTGCCCTGGACGGCTTGACCCCCGAGGAAGTACCCTATCTCGCACCTCTGGCGGAGCTGGTGAGTAAGCGCAGAACCCTCTTGGACCCACTGCCCTGACTCAATCAATGAATCAGTCTTCTGCACATACCTGGAACTCTACCATGTTGGAGCTACAGGAAGCCTACCTCAACGAGTTATTGCAGCTGGAGGGGGACCTGCCGGGGCGCCTGTCTGCCCAGGGCCACCTCAACAGCTCAACGGCGCGCTATCAAAACGTAATCATTGGCATGGGCTACCTGCCCAAGCTTTTTGACCAGGCTGCCCTTGAGTATCTCGATGCCGTTACCAAGCGCACCTATGGCATCTTGGACAAAATGACTCAACAGTATATCAAGGATGCTGAGTACCGGAGTTTGTTCTGCTTCTCTCCCCTACTTGAGCAACTGATACTGCTGCCAAGTGGCTATGACTGCACCATCCCCATCTGCCGTATCGACCTATTCCTTAACGAACACAACGGCAGTTTTAAGTTCTGCGAATTCAACACCGACGGCACAAGCGCCATGAATGAAGACAGAGAGGTGGTCAACTCTCTGGTAAACACCCCGGTGTTCCAATCCTTTGCTGCTACACACAAAGTCTTTGCGCAAGAGCTTTTTGACCCCTGGACTGAGACCTTTATTGAAATCTACCGCGCAAGTGACTCCGCCGTGGAGCAGCCTGTGGTTGCCGTGCTTGACTACCTGGAGCGCGCGGTAGTGGACGAGCAGCTGGAGTTTAAACAGCGTTTTGAGCAGGCTGGTTTTCACTGCTTGCTCTGCGACGTTTCAAGCTTAGAGTACAGAGACGGCATCCTTTACGGCAATGACGCATCTCAACTCACAACTCTTACCTCTTCTCTCTTAATTCCTAACTCTCAACGTATCGATGCAATCTATCGCAGAGCGGTGACCTTTGAGCTTTTACGCGAGCTGGAGGAGTCTCAGGATGAGGTTTTGAGGATTCTATCGGGTGAGCAAGGCAACCAGCCCCTTAGAGGAGCTCTGGCTCTCTTGGCAGCTGTAGTGGAAAAAAAGGTCTGCTTGATAGGCAGCTTTGCCACGCAGGTTGCGCACTCTAAAACCAGTTTTTGCATGCTTCATCACCCCAAAACGCATGAGTTTCTCACGGAGGAGGAGTGTAGTTTTGTGGCGGAGCACGTGCCCTTCACCACCTGGCTCAAGCCTGAGTTGATTGATGTTGACCTGATTAAGAACACGCCCGAATGCTGGATAATCAAGCCGGTTGATGGATACGGCACGGTAGGTGTATATGCAGGTAAAAGCTTTGACAAGCTCGCTTGGGGCAGGCTTATTGATGAAAAACTCCAAGAGGACTACATCATCCAAGAGTACTGCACGCAATTCCAAACGCCTAACACAATGCCGATACCGCAGGATGCAAGCGGTAAGGCGCTGTTTGTAGATTTAGCCCAGGCTGAAGAGCTTGAGACTAACGGATTGTTCAAGTCCGCCTCCCTTGAGCCTCACAATATCCTCACTGGACTGTTTTGTTACGGCGGCAAGTTCAGCGGCATCTACTTGCGCGCCGGGCGCGATGCCCTTATCGTGGGCTTTAGGGGCGGCCTGGCCCTGGGCACTCTTTTGGTAGACTATGAGCCTGGCAATACGCCCTTTATTCGTCCACGCGCCCTTAAGCCTGATAATTGATTGGAAGCCATGAGCAAAGAAATTCGCGTACGTTTTGCCCCCTCTCCTACCGGTTTTCTCCATATTGGCGGTGCGCGCACCGCGCTCTATAACTGGGCCTATGCCCAGCGCCTTGGAGGCACCTTTATTTTGCGCATTGAAGACACCGACCAGGAGCGCTCTACCCCGGAAAATACCGCCCAGATTGTAAGCTCGCTCAAATGGCTGGGTCTAACCTGGGATGAAGGGCCCGAGATGGGTGGCGCTTTTGGTCCCTATATACAGAGCGAGCGTGCTCCTCTTTACTCTGAGGTGCTAGAGCAGCTCAAGCAGACTCAAAAAGTGTATCCCTGTTTCTGCACCCCCGAACTGCTGAATGAAAAGCGCGAGATTGCCCAAGCAGAAAAGCGCTACACCGGCTATGATCGCAGCTGTCGTGACTTGAGTGAAGCTGAGGTGGAGCAACTCACATTGGCTGGCACTCCGCACGTCTGGCGTCTCAAGCTGCCGCTTGAACGAGAGAGTGTTGATTTTGAAGATGCGGTATTTGGCCCTATCTCCGTGCCCATGAGCCAGCTCGATGACTTCATCATCCTGCGCACCGACGGCACACCCACCTACAACTATGTGGTCTGCGTGGACGATGTGCTGATGCAGATCAGCCACGTGATACGAGGAGATGACCACCTCAGCAATACCCCCAAGCAAATTATGGTCTATGAGGCTATGGGCGCTCCCCTGCCCGTATTTGCACATCTTTCCATGATTCTTGGCTCTGACGGCAAGCGCCTCTCTAAGCGCCACGGAGCAACCTCTGTAGATACCTATGAACAAGAGGGCTTTCTCAGTGACGCGCTCTTCAACTACCTTGCCTTACTGGGCTGGTCTCTAGACGGCCAAACCACCCTCATGAGCCGAGAGCTTATCACTACGCACTTTTCGCTTGATCGTATCTCAAAGAACCCTGCGGTGTTTGACCCAGAAAAGCTCGCGTGGATGAATCAGGTATATCTCAAGGAGATGGGAGCTGCTGCCTTTGTAGCTGCCTGGGAGCCTTATCTGCTTTCTGACGGGCTTGCAACTTCTGAGGAGATAGCCAACAGGCAAAGTTGGTTTGAATCCGTGTATCCCCTGGTAGTTGAGCGTATCCATACCCTATCCGAAGTCAATGAAAAGGTGAGCTATCTCCTGAGCGGCAACTACGTGGAGCTTGATGAAAAATCCCAGGAAAAGTGCCTGCAAACTGAGGAGGGCGGCAGGGTTTTGCAGGCCTGCCTGAGTCTTCTTAGTAACCAAGAACTGTCATGGAACACTGCCTCTATCGAATCGGCCCTGAGAACCCTGCCAGAACAACTGGGGCTTAAACCCAAAGTGGTCTTTCAAACCATACGTGTTGCCATCAGCGGCAATATGGTGTCGCTCCCCCTCTTTGAGTCGATGGAGTTGATTGGCAAAGAAGCCTGCCTGGCGCGCATTGAGCGAGTCTCCTCGCGCTAACTGATCTTGCGCACCAATTCCTCAAGCTCGGCGGGAATCTCGGGAGCAGCAGCGTGCGCTGCCTTCCTTCGTGCGTACTTCATCTCAGGCAAAAGCCTGATGTGCGGTTGTTTGGCGTCGGCTTCTATGACCGGCTCTTCCCTTCGCTGGTGCTTGGGCACATAGGCCTTTTTGGTAGTCAGTCGGATTATGGCATCTTCTACTGTTTTAAAGCTCTGCTCTGAGTACAAAATGAACTCCTCCGGTGTCTCAATTTGGCTGTAGTCAAAAATCGGCTCCAGAGAGCTTGCGCTCACTGAGTTGTTGATTTCGTAGAGCCCCCTGCCAATGAGTTTCTGATTTTGTCTGAGCTTGTGTACCTGAAACGAAAGTACTACAATCAAACAGAACAGTATGGCCGTAAGCAGCACGAGGGCATAGACTAAAGGCGAAAAGTCCAATTGCTCATTTGCTGGGGTAAATGTAGGGTTAGCCGCTGTCGCAAAAGCCGCAACGGGTAGGGTTGCCGAGAGTGTAGTCACAAGCGTTAGAGCCGCCAAGCTATGTTTAATCTTCATTTGGCTTCCTCTATTATTGTTCTCGGTAAGTATAATAGCTTATTGGAGCAGAAAGTGCAAATTAAAATGACAATTTCAAGCTGTATAAAGCGCTTTATACTTGTCTGTTTAGTTGTGGTTTTGGCTGCCTTACTCATAGCGTGTGGTAACTCTAACCAGCAGGGACAGTTAAGTGAGCGCCTTGACGCCATCGCTAACCCCTTTGCTCAGGGCGAATCTGCACCGGAGACAGATGCTCAGTTGGCGCCCGTTGAGCTCAGGATAGTCTCCATTGGAGACATCCTCATGCACTACCCGTGGCAGTATGAGTTTGACTCTGCCGGCAACTCCGTTTTTCCTGAATACTTTCAGTATATTAGCGATATCACAACAAGCGCTGATGTAGCGCTCTGCAATATTGAGGCACCTTTTGCCGGCGGCGAACCTGCCGGCTACCCGCTTTTTAATATGGGCGACACTATGGCGCCAGCGGTTAAGGACGCGGGGTTTGACGTGGTGTATACCGCGCATAACCACATGCTCGACCAGCACCCGCCTGCCGTACTCAGAACGGTGCAGCACCTCAGGGACTATGGTCTGCAGGCAACCGGCTCGCGCCTCAGCGTTGATGAGCCTAACTATGCCTTGGTTGAGTCGCAGGGGGTCAAGATTGCGGTTATCGCCTATACCTACGAATCTCATCCCGGGTCAATCAACGGCCTGCCGGTACCTGTTGACATGGATCCTCTCATTAATTCCTTTACCGCCAGCTCTGAGGCGGATCTGGCAGAGATGAAGGCAGTTTTGGATGACTGCAGGGCAGCGGGTGCCGACATCGTGATTTTCTACATGCACGCAGGCACCGAGTATGTCCACGCACCTAACAGCGACCAGTATATCGTTGCTCAGTTTATGGTTGATAACGGCGTAGATATCATCTTTGGCTCGCATGTGCATGTGGTGCAGCCTATTGACTATCTCGTACCAAGTGGCGGCGGAACCCCGGTTCCGGTCTACTGGGGCATGGGTAACTACATATCGGGTCAGGTGGTTGAGTGGGGCATGGAAACTGCCAACGAGGTAGGCATCCTCGCCGATCTCACGCTTACCTGGAACCCTGAGACCAAGCAAATCGATGCCTTTCAGATGGACTATGTGCCGCTTTGGAATACCTTCTATAATCATGGCGGGCGCACCATACACACGGTAATCCCCGAACGTGGTGACGTTGCAGAAAATCCCTCTATTGTGGACTCTGGTTACCTTGCCCGTGCTCAAAACGCATTCTCTGAAGTACACGCCATCATAGGAGAGAGCATCAGCTGGGAGAGGGTCTCTCGCATTTAGCCTACAAACTCGGAAACTACCTGCGCAAACTGGTCTTCAACTGCGCGGAATACCTCTATGAGCACAGGGTCAAACTGAGTTCCTGAGCTTTCTTCGATAATCCTGCACGCCTCTTCGTGCGTAAACGCCTCTTTGTAGGGACGAACAGAGATGAGGGCATCGTAGACATCGGCAATCGCCATCAGGCGCCCCTCCAGGGGGATGTTCTCGCCTCTCAGGCCAACCGGATAGCCGGTTCCATCCCACTTTTCATGGTGCGTGCCGGCAATCAGCACGGCATGGTTTAAAAACGCATGCTCACTCGTTTTGTTGATAATCTGCTCAATGGCGTCCACTCCCATCGGCACATGCGTCATCATTATTACAAATTCATCAGACGTAAGCTTGCCGGGTTTGTTGAGTATCAAGTCAGAGATTGCTATCTTGCCCACGTCGTGCAGCTGGGCTGACAGAAGAAAGAATTCCAGGTCCCAGTACAACACCACATCGGTGTAGATACCCCGTTCTATCATTGCTTCAACAAGTATCCGAAGGTATTTTTGTGTGCGCGCAACATGCCCGCCAGTCATTTTGTCACGGAACTCCACCAGGTCTGCCATAGTTGAGATGATAGCGTTTTGCAGCTCCAGAACCTCGGCGGTTTTTTCACACACCTTAACCTCAAGGTTGTCCGCGTGTTTGCTCAGAGCCTCCTGATTTGCTAGCAGTTCCTTTTTCTGTTGTGAGATCAGCAGTTGATTTGATATGCGCTTCAGCAGCAGAGGCCCGGAAAAGGGCTTGGTTACGTAGTCTACCGCCCCCAGGTCAAAGCCTTCCATCTCACTTGACTCATCGTCTTTTGCCGTGAGGAAGATAACGGGAATATCAGCAAAACGCTCGTCTGCCTTCAACCTTTGTATGGCTTCATAGCCGTTGATCTGCGGCATCTCTATGTCGAGGAGTATCAAGTCGGGGGTTACGTTTTCCATGAGCTCAAAAAGTCTCTCGGCCGACAAAACAGGGTACACCTCATAAAAGGTCTTCAACAAGTCTTTGCCCATAGCGAGGTTTGTCTTGACGTCGTCAACCAGTATTATCTTTCGTCGTACCTGTTCCATGCTATTCATCCAGTTCTTCGTTTACGAGCAGGTCTTTGATAATCTGCTCAAAATCGGCTTCTTCCAGGCTCTCTCTCAGTTTGAGGACAAGTTCTCCGCCGGCCTCGTACTCAAATCGCTCAAGCTCGTAGAGCGCTTTTTCAGCTCCATCCATGTCATAGTGCTCGCTGGCAATGAGTAGCTTGGCCAGCA
>WRBR01000051.1 GCA_009784425.1 Coriobacteriia bacterium
CTGGCTGCGTTGGCTGCGCTGCGCTCCTCGGCCACGTATTTATATACGCTAGGCCTGCGGTGCTCGCTTGCCGCCTTGCCAGATGACGAATATCCTGCGCGATACATACGGGATTAATGGTGGGGGCGCGCGGATTCGAACCACGGTAGGCAACGCCAATGGGTTTACAGCCCATCCCCTTTAGCCACTCGGGCACACCCCCATTATCCGGTGTGTGGTGTTTCAAGGTAACTCAAAACATTCAAAGTAACTCTTTGCGCTTGTCAAGTTGCGTGCTTGCGCACACAGGCGCTCCTGCGTGCAGCTTAAGAATAGTACTTGAAAAAGGGCTTGCGGTCAACGATTATTCTAGCGTCCACGCCCCCGGGCGTGTCTATTTGAGTTAAGAGTGAAGAGAGAAGAGAGAAGAGTTTTAGATGATGCTTCTGTTCACTCAGAGTCGCTGCCAGGCATTCATTGACACAAAACCGATAGTTCCTGCCGCGTTTGCACGCAAAAAGACGATTTTTGGCCAATATTTGCATGATATGGTGCTAAAACCGCCTAGAAATCGTCTTTTTGCGTGCAAACGCGGCAGGAACTGCCCTCGGTGTGCCACCATGATGCTGCTTGGGAGAAGTCTATGTCTCAACAGCTACGGACCAGAGGTCTTGTTTAGCAAAATGCTGCATGCTCTCTTGAGCGGCAGTTGGGCTTTCGCAGATGGCAAAGAGGGCTGAGCCTGATCCGGAGAGCGTGGCGCCCAGAACACCGGGTAGCGAGGAGAGTTCTTTTTTGAGTGAGCCTATCTCGGGCAGTATTTCTATAGCCGCAGATTCCAGGTTGTTTGCGCAGAGAGCAGCGATTTTTGGGGCGCTCGCCTCATCGTTCAAGGCCTGAGCAAGCCTTTCTGAAGCGCCCGGGTTATTATCGGCGGTGCTTCTGCTGTCAAAAACCTCGTAGGCCTTTTTGGTTGAGACACCAAATGCTGGCTTTACTAAAACCAGGTGGAGCTGCGGTTTGGGGAGGTCAGAAAGCAACTCATCGCCGTAGCCTCCCATGAGGGCGCAAAAGCCTGCTTTGGGGGCGTGCAAAAAGAAGGGTACGTCGGCGCCCACCGCGCGGGCAACCGAGAGGCTTTTTTCGCTGAGCGGCTCTACCTGAGCAAGCCAGCAGAGCATCCTGAGCATGGCAGCAGCGTCAGATGAGCCGCCGCCCAACCCGGCTTGCGTGGGAATGGACTTGATGAGCTGCACGTTAAGCGTCCCGGGAGGGAGAAAGCCAAACCCGTAAGCGAGCTTGAATTGCTCAACAACCTTGATGAGCGTGTTGTCGTGCTCCTTTACGAAAGAGGGGCTTGAGTCGGCGGTCTCAATTTTGACTTGCGCGTTGAAAGGCTCGCTGCCCATAGCAAAGTCAAACACCAGCGTGTCAAGCAGCGACGTAGTGCAAAATATTGAACTGAGGCGATGTTTCTCTTCACCTGCTCGCAAGGGCTCAACATCTAAAACGAGGTTAATCTTGGCAGGAGCATGAGCAATTACTTGATTCAATGTTGCCTCCGAAATCACTTTCTCAGCTGAGCAAAGAATTTGCTTAATACACTAGCACATTC
This sequence comes from Coriobacteriia bacterium, assembly GCA_009784425.1. Lineage (GTDB taxonomy): Bacteria > Actinomycetota > Coriobacteriia > Coriobacteriales > UBA8131 > WQXH01. Next base: position 1,595 of record WRBR01000051.1, read on the forward strand.
ATCCGCGCACACGCCGCCTTGAACCTCAAAGTTGTGATTGAGGCGTGTGTCTTCGTGCACGCTGTAGAGGGTTCCCAGGGCTCCGGCCTTGGGGTCTGCCGCTCCGTAAACACAGCGGGCGATGCGCGCCTGGTGCATAAGCCCGGCGCACATCAAGCAGGGCTCCAGCGTCACATATACCGTGCAGTCGCTGAGACGCCAGCGGCCAAGTTTAGCGGCAGCCTCCTGAAGCGCCAGAAACTCGGCATGCGCTGAAGGACTGGCATCAATCTCGCGCCTGTTGTGCGCAGAAGCAATGACCTCGCCGTTTAGGACCACAATGGCTCCCACCGGCACTTCTCCCAGCTCAGCGGCAAGCTGAGCCTGCTCAAGAGCCAGCTGCATGTAGGCGCTCTGACTGTCGATTGACTTGTCCACGGGCATTAGATGTTGTACATAAAGTCAAACACGTCTGAGCGCTGCAAGACTATCTGCATGCCCAGCTCTTTGCTATCCTCAAGGAGGTTTTCTTGCAGCTCGTTATAACTACAGAGTTCCTCATCTATCGTCACCAGCATGGTCATTGAGAAGATATCGTCGAGAATCGTCTGCGAGATATCGTCGATATTCACCCCGCGCTGGTACAGCGTGGTAGCCACGGTGGCTACCACACCTTTGCGATCCTTGCCCAATACCGAAATTACTGCTTTGATCTTCATAGGCTTCTTTCATTCAAATAGATTCTGCAACATTTGGCTGCTGCGCATCCCAAGCAAGCTGGGTTGTACCGCCCGCGCCAAACGCGCAAAAAAACAGGGTTTACTTATTTCACCATATCTAAGAGCTTATTGCCACTGCCAACGTTGAGGGCTCCCTCAACACGCTTGTGGTTTGACCCGGCCATCGTTGCATTCTTAAGGCCTTTTCTGCTTTTGAAATACGTGTCGGTGCTCACAAGGTTGGCAACAATTGTTGTTGTCTCCATCTCGTGCTTGTGGCGCTTGTCGGCATTGCGATAGCGCGTGTACATGTAGCCATAGAAAATAAACCCAGAGAGCAAGAGAACGAGCGGCAGCAGCGCCGATTCATCAACGTCCGAAGCAACATAGGCAAGGGTGTTTATGAGATTACTGATATCCATGTGTTCTCCCTCTTATCCGCCGAGTGCCAATAGTAAAAACGCACCTACGCCCAAAACCGTGCCGATCAGTTGCACCACGCCCGAAACCGCCAGCAGTTTAGGCATGTGTATGGGCACCGAGCCCATGATCTTACCGGTACAGGCGTTGACCGCCACGTAATGCAAAAACTTTTTGCCGCCACTCTTTATCTCCATATACGAGTAGAGCCAAACCGGCAGGTACACCGTTTTCCAAAGTTCGCCCTTGATGGTTACGTTCTCAGCATCCCAGCGAATGCCCCTGCCATAGAAGGTGGCGTTTTGCCAAGCCTGCCAGCGCGCTATGTCGCGCACCTGGGCACTCACCAGGTTTTCAATCGCGGTGCGGTTGACATTGCGTTTTTCGGAAGTGAAGCCGCGGATATAATTGGCGTTAAAGCGCACCGTGTCCTTCAGCGGAAACGGCAATATGGCATTGATGACATTGTTGCTGTTGACGGTAGTTTGTTGATCAAGCCTGTCGCCCGAGGCCTCTATCGTAAGATCATCAACATAAAAGTCAAAGTCTCGCCCCACCCAGTAGGCATCCGCGTCATGACGTGTTTCTCTGTTGTTTCCCGAACCCACGGTGTAGCGGCGGGTCTCATGCTCGCCCTCGCCCCTAAACTCAGCCCGCGCGTTAACATCAATGACCATATAGGGGAGGTACACGCCCATGATGTTTTGCGTGCAGAACTCCTTTTTAAAGGTGGGGTGCGCAAAGAAGCGCCGCTTGCCCACAAACTCCTCAATGAGTTTTTGTGCCTGCTCCTTGGTGACCCTGAAGGGCATCACCGCGTCAGGAATAGCGCCATTGGGTATCTGCTGATTAAGGCTGAGCATGTTGCGGCACCAGTGACAGCGCTGCTGAGGCGCATTGTTGGTGTCCACCACAACCTCCGCGCCGCAGGCGGTGCACTTGAGCGTCACCACATCAGAGGCGTCATAGGCAATATCGCTTGCGCCCATACCCATGCGGAGGCCGGTGAGCCGTGAGATGTCGCTGTCAATGCCGTCTGATACCTCTGAAAACTCATGGCGACAATAATTGCAGCGCAGCAAGCCCGTTTGAATGTTGAGGGCAATGTCCGACCCGCCGCACGAGGGGCATTTGGTGATGCCGTCTTTTTGCCCCAGATCTTGAAAGATATGCGGTTGGCCCTCGGGGGGCTTGAATCTTGAGAACGGAGAGTTCGAGGCTTCATCAGGCATGGCAGCCGTCTTCACCGGAGCGCCACTGGGAGGTGGCGGGGGCGGTGAAGACGGAGGATTGTTTTGCACAACCGGTATGGCACCTGGTGGTGGAGGTGCCATAGGCGATGGCTGCGGCGGTGCCGCAAAGCCGCTGTTTACCGGCGCGCCACTTGGGGGTGGTGGTGGCGCTGCGCCAACAGGCTCTCCCTGAGAAGGAAGAGCCCCATGCGTTGATTGCTTATCCATTAGAGCCCCAAAAGCTCAGTTTTTTTCTTGTCAAAGTCTTCCTGGCTGATGATGCCGTTATCGAGAAGGCCCTTTAGCTTGGTGAGCTCCTCATAGGGATCCACTGCAGCAGGAGCAGCAACTGGAGCCTCGTTGGGGGCGGGTGCAGCTACCGGTGCCGGAGCCGGTGCCGGAACTCCCTGAGCAGGCGCGCCCGTGGGTGCCGGAGGCATTCCCGCCTGAGCGCTGGGATCTTGCTGCAAGCCGCTGGCCATTCCGCCGGCTGCCTGCATGCCCATGCCCATGAAGCCCATGCCAATGGCGCCGCCGCCATCGGGGTTAGAGCCGGCTGCTTCCATACCGCGCGCCACACTCTGCTGCAAGAAGGAGTTGCCGCGTGAGCCGCTGAGGGCATCGGCCTTGCGCACGTCGGAGAGCAGTGCCTTGGTGTCCTCGTCATACTCAATGGCAAGGAGGGCAGCCTTGAAGATTTCAAGACCTCTGTCTGACCGCCATTGATAGCCCTGCTCAACTGCCTCGCTGAGAGAGGCGGCAAAGCCAACGGCATCCTGCTGAATGCGGGTGATGCGGTTGCCCTTGTCAGGGTCATTGGTGTAAAAGCTGAAGGCTGCCGAAAGCGAGGCAACTACCTCGGTAAAGAGCTGTGCTGCTGCCTTGTTCTCAAAGTCAGCAAAATCAAACTCGCGTGTGGTGCCAGCAGTGTAGAACTCCACCGGCACAAAATTCCTCACAAAGGAGATGGGGTCGATGATCTTGAGGGTGTAAGAACCGCGGGTCACGGCGCCTACCTGGGTTTGCAGGTATGCGTCATCCCAATAAATCTCTGCCTGCGTGCCAAACTTGTTGTCGGGGATCTCCTTGAGGTTAACAAAGAAAGCCGCCTGTTGGCTGCCGGGTTGTCCACCAAATTTAAAGCGTTCCCAGCTCTGCCTGATAACAGATTCCACCAGACCGCCGCCGCTGAAAAACGACTGAGCGTTGATATCGGTAGAGGTAAAGGTGTAGCCTCCGGGCTGTGCAACAAATCCGGTGATGGCGCCGTTTTCAATGGTGATGAGGCCGTAGCCCTCGGGCACCACGATGGTAGAACCATTGGTGATGATGTTCTCAGAGCCCTTGACATTTGAGCCCCGCCCCAGATTCTGATGCTGCTGTAATGCCGGAACCAATCCCGCCGAGGGGCTTGCCCCTTGAGGAATGGTGAAGAACTCTTTCCACTGATCAGCAAAAGATCCACCAATAGCTCCAATAAATGCTTGAATGAAACCCATAGTACCCGCCTTTCTGTTTGTCAATTATTGTCAGTTTTGCTGTGAAAATATACCTATGTCGATAGTGTACTACTTTTAGAAGAGGGGGGCCGGGTCATTTTATCCTACTAGACAAAATGACCCGGCCCCTCGGTGCTGGCGGAGGGAGAGGGATTTGCGCGTATTTGCTGCGCAAATCCGCACCCTGCTCATTCGCTCCGCGAATTCGCGAGCTCGGGCTACGGCGCGCCACTGGCGCCCCGCTTAACGCCCTCGCCCCTCTCGGGTTCAAATCCCTCTCCCTCCGCCAGCAAAAGAGTATCCTCGGCAGCACCATTCTGGTACTACCGAGGATACTCTTTTGCTGGCGGAGGGAGAGGGATTTGAACCCCCGGACCATTGCTGGTCAACGGTTTTCAAGACCGCCGCTTTCAGCCGCTCAGCCATCCCTCCGCAAGTGCGACGTATAGGATAGCAGACCTGTCAGGGGGACGTGTGACAGGCTTAATCTGCTAGAGCTGAAACTATATCTATTTTGCTACAATATAAAGCATCAAAGTGCTTGGAGGGGTTTGAGTGAATAGAATCAGATTAATTCTCTGCGTTACTCTCATTATCTTGTGTATCCCAATGGTGCAACCGTCTTCAAGCTGGGCAGATAGCGCAGTGCCCAATGCGCCTGATAGCACCGTAGCAATTACCTCCACCCCCATAGATACTTCAGATTTGCCTCCGGTTAAGGTTGCCATGAGTGACGACCAGTCCATCATTGTGGGGCGCATCTTGCATGAGGGGCTGCGCCGTTCGGGCTACCAGATGGTGTCCCAGGTTACGGGCATGCGCACAGCGGTAGCCGACGTGAACTTTGGCGATGCTGCGATTTTGCCCATGCAGACAGACGGCTGGGAGCGGCGCTATGAGAATCTGATAAAGGTCCCCGTGCCCATAGATAACGTGGAATTTGCCGCTTATACCCGTAGCGGTGAAACCATTGTGTTTTCTGACTGGGGCGATATGGCCGGACTTAGAGTGGGCTATAGGTGGCAAAACGAGTACGTTGCTAATAACATCTGGCGCGCAGATGCCAGCGATCTTGTTTCGGTGAACGGTATTGATGATTTGTGGGTAACCCTGCTTAACGATGAAACCGATGTAGTGGTGCTCCCTCGTATTGCCCATTTTGAGCACAGGTTTCCTCCGGGAACCAGGAGCGCGGGTGTTTTGGAGCGGCAGCCGGTTTATACCTACGTAAACAGCAGCTATGCCTATTTGGTTCCGCTGCTTGAGCAAGCGTACCAGGATATGATTAACGACGGCACCTTGCTTTCGATTCAAAGAGGCGTAAATCTTACTGCCGACAAAAAGCTCATTTTGCAGATTAACTCGTACAACACGCAAATTGAGTGGGAGCGCAACCAGCTGGATGCCATCCGCAGGATTCTTGAGAGCAGCGGCTCTTACGATTACCGCAGCATTGACCTTAACTCCAACGAGCTTCACAGCCAGGCTAATTTCAACTCCATAGTCTCTGGCCTGATTCGCACGGACTATGTATCACGTAACCCCGATTTGATAATTGCCTCAGGAAACGAGGCGTTCAAATTTGTTATGGATAGCTATCCCTATCTCTTTCCCAATGCGCCGGTGGTGTTCTTTGGCGTTTTAGGGCCTACCGAAGAGGCAATCTATGGTCTAGAGGAATTTGTCACGGGAGTCTCAGAGTACGTCTCGTTTGACGACACCGTTTCGTTGATGCTGAGCTTGCATCCCCAGACAAAGCGCATCTACCTCTTAAACGGCTACTCAAGTGCAAAAGACGTAGAGATGCGAGAAGTGCTTCAAGGCGAGATAGCCTCCAGCACTCATCCGGTGGAGTTTGTGTTCAGCGACAACAAGCCCTTTGAGCGGATCTTGGAGGAGATACGGGGATTTGAACCTGACTCCCTGGTTTTGGTAGGCAACTATCTTTCGGACAGCAACGGCAGTTTTTACACAGAGGTAGAAGTGCAGGAACAGGTTTCCGAGGCATCTAAACTGCCGGTCTTCTGTCTCTCTACTTTCTTTATTGGACACGGCACTATGGGGGGCTTGCTTTCGGGCACCGAGGCGCAAAGTGAGCTGGTTGCCTCCATGATTTACGATATCCTTGAGGGAACTCCTCCGCATGATATTCCTATCGTGTACGATTCCAGCTCGCTCAACCAGTGGCAGTTTGACTACAGAACAGCGTCCACTTTTAACATAGGCTCCGGCAGCTTGCCCTCCGGCAGTATCATGATTAACCGCACCTTGCCTATCTGGGAATCCAATCCGCTTGAGTTCATCATGGCACTGATAGTGCTGGGCTTTTTGATACTGATTATCTTGGGCCTGATGGTCTTCTCAAGAATGCTGGCAAAGAAGCAGGTGGCGGCGGAGGCTGCTTCGGTGGCTAAAACCAACTTCTTGGCCAATATGAGCCATGAGATACGCACGCCCATAAACGCCATTGTGGGCATGACCCTCATTGGCAAGTCGTCAACTGCCCCCGAGCGCATGGAGTACTGCTTTCTCAAAATCGAAGACGCGTCAAAGCACCTGTTGGGCATCATCAACGACATCCTAGACATGTCAAAGGTGGAGAGCGGCAAGTTTGAGCTCTCAAACGTGGAGTTCAACTTTGAGAGCGTGCTGCGTCGCGTGGTAGGGGTGTCTACGTTTAGAGCCAACGAGAAAAAGCAGAAGCTCAACGTGTCTTTTGACAAGGGTATCCCCCCTAGTTTGATTGGCGACGACCAGCGCCTGGCGCAGGTCATCACTAACTTGCTCGGCAACGCCATCAAATTTACGCCGGAGGGGGGCAGCGTTGGCTTGGACGTTAAGCTGGCTGATGAGGACGGTGACACCTGCACGCTGTTGTTTACGGTGACTGATACCGGAATAGGCATCAGTGCCGAGCAGCAGGCCAATCTGTTTCAGATGTTTCAGCAGGCCGAAAGCGACACCACCCGCCGCTTTGGCGGCACCGGCCTGGGGCTCTCTATATCCAGAAATATCGTTGAGATGATGGGCGGCAAAATCTGGGTTGAATCCGAGCTGGATAAAGGCTCAAGCTTCTCGTTTGTGGTTAAGATGAAGCGCGGGCTGGGCGCCGGGCAGGGGCTGCTTGACACCAGCATCAATCGCAGCAATCTGCGTATCCTCGTAGTAGACGATGACACGGATGTGTTGGTGTACTTCAAGGACGTCATGCACGAGCTGCGGATATCTTGTGATGTGGCCGACAATGCCGCCGACGCTCTTGCCAAGGTGGCAAAGCACGGCTCTTACAATATCTATTTCCTCAACGGAAAGCTGCCCGACATGGACGCGCTTGAGCTGGCAACGCGCTTGACCTTTGATTCCAAGGCATCTGAGAACTCCGTGGTTATCATGATGTCGGCCGAGGAGTGGAGCTCTCTTGAAGCCAAGGCAAAAGACGTTGGCGTTGATAAGTTCATCTCCAAGCCGCTCTTTCCCTCAACCTTGGTGGATGTCATCAACGAGTGCCTGGGCGTTGACCAAAAACAGCTAGAGTCCACTTCTGAGGTGGCTGATGACCTATTCAAGGGTCATCGCATTTTGTTGGTGGAAGACGTGGAGATCAACCGAATCATCGTTTTAACGCTGCTAGAGTCAACCGGCCTGGAGATAGACTGCGCCGAAGACGGTGCCGAGGCTGTCAGCATGTTCAGCGAGGCCCCGGATGCTTACGAGATGATCTTCATGGACATTCAGATGCCCCGCATGGACGGCTACGAGGCAACCCGCACCATCAGGGCTCTTGATGTGCCTAATGCCAAGACCATCCCCATCATTGCCATGACCGCCAACGTCTTCAAAGAAGACGTTGACAAGTGCCTTGAATCCGGCATGAACGACCACGTAGGCAAGCCGCTTGACCTAGACGCACTCTTCAAGCAGCTGCATAAGTATTTGGATTGAGATTTGGTACAGAGGTGGTACAGAGGGACGGGGTTAGTGTGGTACAGAGGGACGGGGTTAGTGTGGCACAGAGGGACGGGGTTAGTGTACCAATTTCTGCGAAATTGGTACACTAACCCCGTCCCTCTGTGCCACGAAATTGGTACACTAACCCCGTCCCTCTGTACCACTAGAGTAAGAGGTCTTATGAACCCCATAGTTGACATTGATTGGCGAAATCTCTGGATTGAAAGGGATATCAGGCGCAAAGAGCCTGATGATGCAGGCTACTGGGATTCTCGCGCACAAGAGTTTGGCACCTATCATGAGCCGGACAGCAAATCACGTTATGCAGATTCCTTTATTGAATACCTTGAGCTTCTGCCGGGCGAGTCGGTTTTTGACATGGGCTGTGGCAACGGAGGCATTGCCATTCCGCTTGCAAGGGCTGGGCACGCCGTCTTGGCTTGTGACTTCTCTCCCAAGATGCTTGAGGTCTTGGCGCAGTATTGCGAGCAGGACGGCATTACCGGCATAGACATGCGTGAGCTTTCCTGGACAGATGACTGGGAGGCTTTTGGTTTGGTCTCCAACAGCGTAGACGTTGCCGTTGCCTCACGATCAATCATGGTGCGCGATATCTGGGATGCCTTTGAGAGGCTTTGCCGTGTGGCGCGCCGCAAAGCGGCAGTCACCCTGGCCACAGACTATGGCCCCCGCACCACCACCTTGCTGGGAGAAGAAAAAGACGGCGTCTCCTTTTTGCCCGACTACATCTATGGTTTGAACATCCTCTTTAAGATGGGATGCCATCCAGAGCTGCGCTACATCTCATCACTCAAAAAATACCCCGACGGCAGCCTGCGCCCCATACGCTGGGCCTTTGTCTCCTGGGATGTATGACTCCCTGAGGCCAGATGAGCATCTCAGTGACACACTCGGGGTACTTCCTGCCGCGTTTGCACGCAAAAAGACGATTATTGGCCAATAAATGCTCGTTTTTCGCTGATTTGAGGCCAATAATCGTCTTTTTGCGTGCAAACGCGGCAGGAACTCCCGGATTTGTGTCAATAGCACAATCCCCTGTCCCACTGTCTTACTGTTTAAGCAGCAGTTCGGCTATCTGTACGGCGTTGAGGGCGGCGCCTTTGCGTAGTTGGTCGGCCACGCACCAAAGGGCCAGGCCGTTTTCAACCGAAGTATCCTGGCGCAGGCGGCCTACGTATACGTCGTCTGTTCCGGCGAGGAGGCCGGGCATGGGGTACTCCTTGTTGGCGGGATCATCCAAAAGGGTAATACCGGGAGCGCTGGCAAGGGCTGTCCTTGCTTCAGCAAGAGAAACTGGACCGTCAAACTCCACGTTAATGCTCTCAGAATGGCACCTCAGCACGGGCACGCGCACGCAGGTGATGGCCAGGGCCAGCTCCGGCGTGTGAAGGATCTTGCGCGTCTCAATCACCATCTTGCGTTCCTCTTTGGTGTAGAGGTCGTCAAGGAACACGTCTATCTGCGGTATGCAGTTAAAGGCTATCTGGTGGGCAAAGCGCTCTATGGTGAGTGAATCGCCGTTCAAGAAATCCTGAGTTTGCGTGTGGAGTTCATCCATAGCGGCAGCACCAGCACCGCTTGCGGCCTGGTACGTTGAGCACACAACGCGCTTAAGCGGCGCAAGCTTGGCCAGGGCATCCAATACCACGGCAAGCTGAATGGTTGAGCAGTTGGGATTGGCTATGATGCCCTTGTGCCAGGAGACATCCTCGGGGTTTATCTCCGGAACCACCAAGGGCACATCTTCGTCCATGCGAAAGGCGCTGGAGTTGTCTACCATCACTGCTCCGGCGTCTATAACTGCCTGTTTGAACTCCAGGGAAATGTCTCCGCCGGCGGAGAACAGCGCAATATCTACGCCCTCAAAAGAGTTTTTGGTGAGTTCTTCTATCTCTACGTAGCCGTCGCCCGAAGGATAGGTGCCGTTAGCACCGGAGCCATTGTAAGTCAGCTTGCATCCCACGCTGCGGGCTGAGGCAAGCGCCTTGACCTCTGCAGCCGGAAAACCGCGCTGCTCGAGGACCAGCAGCATTTCTTTGCCTACGGCGCCAGTTGCTCCTGCTACTGCTACTACGGGGTTTTGCCTACTCATAATTACCACTTTCTCCCTTTTCCTCCGGTTTTGTTCCTTCTAGAGCCTGTCACTCACCAGCCCAGCCAGCAACTCTTAACTCTTAACTCTTAACTCTTATCTCCCCTTTTTGGCCTTGGCGTCCAGCTCTTCTGCTGACAGGTTGTCTTCTTCAAATATCTGGGTAGAGTCCAGGTCAAAGGCCGTGTGGAGAGCTTGCTGGGCAAGCTCGGAGTGTTTGGGGTTGATGATGACGCTGATGCGTATGGCCGAGGTTGAGATCATCTCAATGTTGATGCCGTTTTTGCTCAGCACCTTGAACATCTTGGCTGCTATGCCCGGGTTGGTGCGCAGGCCGGCTCCCACCAAGGAGAGCTTGGTGACCTTCTCGTTTATGAGGTACTCGCGCGCGCCCAGCTTGGCAACCTGTGCGTCCAGCACTGGGCGCAGACGATCTAAATCACCTTCCGGCGCGGTAAAGGAGATGTCGGTAAAGCCGTGCTCGGAGATATTCTGTACGATGATATCCACGTTGATATTGGCCTTGGCAATGGCGTCAAAGACGTCAGCGGCTATGCCTACCTTGTCGGGCACGCCACGAATGGTGATCTTTGCCTCTGAGTTGTCATAGGTAATGCCTGAGACAATCGCTTGTTCCACGGCTTCCTCCTTTATCAATGTGCCCGGGTTGTCGCTAAAGGCACTGCGGCAACAGAGCGTGACTCTAAAATTGCGGGCAAACTCCACGGCACGCATTTGCAGCACACTTGAGCCGCCTGCGGAGAGCTCGAGCATTTCTTCGTAGCTGATGGAGTTGAGCTTTTTTGCTCGGGGTACAATGCGCGGGTCTGCGGTGTAAATGCCGTCTACGTCTGAGTAAATCTCACAGAGATCGGCCTTGAGGGCAGCTGCCAGGGCTACCGCCGAGGTGTCAGAGCCGCCGCGCCCCAGGGTGGTGATATCACCTTGCTTGGTGACTCCTTGAAAGCCGGCAACCACCACGATATAACCCTCAGCCAAAGCCTGCTCAAGGCGGTCGGCCTTTATCTGAGAAATCTGAGCCTTGTTGTGGCGCGTTGTGGTGACAATGCCCGCCTGATGCCCGGTAAAGCTCTTAGCTTTGTGACCCAAGGCTGCCACCGCCATAGCGAGGATGCTCATACTCACCAGCTCGCCGGTGGTGAGCAGTACATCGAGCTCGCGTGCCGGGGGCTTGGGATTGACCTCGCGCGCAAGGGCTAGCAGGTCGTCGGTAGACTTGCCCATAGCGCTCACCACCGCAACCACCTTGTGGCCCTGTTCGCGGTAGTCAACCAGCCTTTGGGCAGCCTTAAGCACTCGCTCAGGAGTTGCAACCGAGGTGCCGCCAAATTTTAAGACAATTAAACTCATGGGTCTATTGTAGCAGTGGTACAGAGGGACGGGGCTTGGTGTAACAATTTCTGGTACAGAGGGACGGGGTTAGGTTGATGGCATGTTTTGCATTAACAGCTCAATGTAATCTGCCAGCAAAGTGGGGCTGTTAAAGGGAAAGCAGGGGACGTCCTGCTCCTCGGCAGCGGCCTTGATGCGCGGTATGTCGGTGACCACTGCGATGATTTCGTTGCCCTCGCCGCCCAGTTCTCTCTCGGCATCCTTGGGGTTGTCTGCTCTGAACAGCTCCACCGTGGGGAGGCCGCCGTGGCGGTAACCTTCAACCAAGATGATGTTGAGCGGGCGCGTGCCTTGAGCCTCGCCGGCGGTAGAGATGGCTATCATGGCTGCGAGGGTTGCCAGGGCGTTTTCCGGGGCATCAAGCTGGCGTATCATGGCAATCTTGTCCGGAGCGCTAATCACCGTAAAACGACTGCCTGCCTCGGCGTGGCGCCAGGAGTCTTTGCCTTCAACGTCAAAGTCAAAGCCTTCGTGGCCGTGGTGTTTGAGTGTGCCCACGTTGTAGTTGCGGCTGGTGAGCTCGGCTATGAGCTGCTCCAGTAAAACCGTTTTGCCGGAGTTCTGCTTGCCTACAAAGGCCAGTGCAAAGAAAGTCATGGTTTATCCTTTTTGGTACAGAGGGACGGGGTTAGTGTGGTACAGAGGTGGTACAGAGGGACGGGGTTAGTGTACCAATTTCTGCGA
>WRBR01000052.1 GCA_009784425.1 Coriobacteriia bacterium
ACAGGAGGGACGGGGTTTGGTGTCCCACAGTGGTACAGAGGGACGGGGTTACTGTACCAATTTTAAAGAAATTGGTACAGTAACCCCGTCCCTCTGTACCACTGTGGGACACCAAACCCCGTCCCTCCTGTGCCAAACAGCTGAGCCTGCTGAGTGAGTCACTTTCCCCGTCCCCAGCTGACTCACGGCTCCTCGGCAAATTCAGCTATCATTGTTACTGAACACTTAGGTAATCCACCAGAGGAGAGAAAAGTAATGGAATACGATATCAATAAAGCCAACCGGCACAAAGTGCTCTCTGTCATCTCTTTGCTGTTTGCGGTGGTTGGGGTGTTTATCGCCTTGTTTATTGTGATGGCCACTACTCTGCCGTTGCTGATATCGGCTTCTCTGGAAGGTAGTGATGTACCCGGGTATTTAATTGCCCTGGCCTTGCTGAAAGACCTGCTGTTTTGCGGCGTGGTGCTGCTATTGATTCTGCCGTTTGTGTCTTACATGAAGGCTAATAAGGCTTTTAAGCAAGAAGACACTGAAACAGCTGCCAAAGCTCAAGCCAAGACCACCAGGTTTCTGATTTTTGCGGCTATAGCCTTGGTGGCGATTAACCTATTTGCCGGGGCGTTTATCGCAGCTTTTGCGGCGAGTTTTGCGCAGCTGTGATAGGGGAACCTGACTGGGAGACGTATAAGGTATCAGGTTCTGAGACTAAGGGGGCTGAATGTTATACAAGAGTGATGACAAAAGCAAGCACACAGAGCTTCAGTTGCCGGGCTTTTCAACCGAGTTAGAAACCTTGGAGATTCCCCAGTACACTCTCCCGCAAAAACCGCTTGATGCTCAAACCGTCTACCATCTGATTAAGGATGAGCTTTTGGACGAGGGGGTGGCGCGCCACAATCTGGCGACCTTTTGCCAGACCTCAATGGAAGAAGAGGCCACCCGGCTCATGAGCGAGATGCTCGAGAAGAATGCCATTGACAAGAGCGAGTACCCGCGCACGGCGGAGATTGAAAGTCACTGCGTCAACATGATTGCCAGTCTTTGGAATGCGCCGGCAAGCGAGAACTACTTGGGCACCAGCACGGTTGGCTCCAGCGAGGCTTGCATGCTGGGCGGCATTGCTCTGAAGTTCAACTGGCGCGCTCGGGCTGAGGCCGCGGGCGTTGCGGTGCAGGCTCAAAAGCCCAACCTCGTGATATCTGCCGGGTATCAGGTGTGCTGGGAAAAGTTTGCGGTTTACTTTGATATTGAGCTCAGGGCGGTGCCGCTTGATGAGGCGCACCTGGGCCTTGACCTGCGCGCGGTGCTGGATTACGTGGATGACTACACCATTGGTGTTGTTGGCATTCTGGGCCAGACTTATACCGGCTGCTACGACGATATCCAGGGCCTGAATGCCCTGCTGGAGACCTACAATCAAACGGCTCAGGTCAGCGTGCCTTTGCACGTGGACGCTGCTTCCGGCGGCTTGTTTACCCCCTTTGTTGAGCCGGAGAGGCTCTGGGATTTCAGGCTCAGCCAGGTGGTGTCCATCAATACCTCCGGGCATAAGTACGGGCTGGTGTATCCCGGAGTGGGCTGGATTGTCTGGCGCGGCGAGCGCTATCTCCCCAAGGAACTGATCTTTAACGTGAGCTACCTGGGCGGCACCATGCCCACGATGGCCATCAACTTTTCGCGCAGCGCAAGCCAGATCATTGGCCAGTACTACAACTTTTTGCGCTTTGGGTTTGAGGGCTACCGCCGTATCCACACTAACACGCAAAAGGTTGCCTTGTTCTTGAGCGGGGTGCTTGCGGAGACCGGCTACTTCCGCCTTTACAACGACGGCTCTCACCTGCCGGTGGTGTGCTTTGCTCTCAAGGAGGATGCGGAGGTGTTGTGGTCGCTCTATGATTTGTCGGACAGGATGCAGATGAAGGGCTGGCAGATTCCCACCTATCCCCTGCCGGCGGCTTTGGATGACGTGATTATTCAGCGCTACGTCTGCCGCGCAGACCTGGAATACAACATGGCCGAAGAGCTGGCCGAAGACCTACGGCAAGCCCTCGAAGAGCTCAATCACGCACACGTTTTGCGCACAGCTCCCCCCACAAACAAGATCAGCGGCTTTACGCATTAAGTGGTTTGGAACAGGGGGACGGGGTTAGTGTTCCAATTTGACCAAGGTCAAATTGGAACACTAACCCCGTCCCCCTGTTCCAACCCCGTCCCCCTGTTCCAATGTCCTTTATAATGCTATCAACGTAACAGCTTAGGGATGTGGGTATGTCCAAGATACTGATGGTGCATGGTTATGTGTTGTGTGGCACGGGGAGTAATCTCTACGTGCGGAATATCGTCAGGAACCTGTGCGAGATGGGGCAAGACGTTGTTTTGGTGTGCCAGGAATTCACTCCTGAGGATTATGACTTTATCGCCAGGCATGTAGCAGCTAAGGGTGATGACTTTCGCGAGGTTTTTGAGCGTGAGACGCCTTATCCCGGCAAGTGCGAGATCTACGTCCCCGATACAGCTAACGAATTGCTGGTTTATGTGTATGACCGGTACAAAGATATGCTTGTGCAAGAAATGAAGGATGTGTCTGAGGGCGAGATTCAAGACTACATCAGGCGCAATGCCGCCACGATTGCGCACATCTGCGCACACAACGATATCTCCAAGGCTTACTCCAATCACCTGGTGTTGCAGCCTCAGTATGTGGCTGAGGGCATCAAGGCTGCCTGTTCTAAGGCTCGGCACATCATCATTGGGCATGGCAGCGATTTGAACTACGCAATATCCAAGCGGGAGTATCTGGACGCCTTGTCCAGAGTCACCCTTGCGAGCTGCGATCAGCTGGTGGCGGTTTCGCATCACAGCAAGCAGGCTATGCAGGACTACTACGATGACCTGGATCTCAGCGCCTGCGCGGTGATTAACGCGGGCCTGGACGAGCAGCTCTACGGAGACATGCCGCTTGAAGAGGAGCGGCTCATGTTGGCGGCTTATATTGATGCAGCTGATCAGGGGCACGGCTTTTCTGCCGCGCAGTCAAAGATGATTGCAGAGATGGTTAAACAGGGCAGTTTTGACTTTGCCGAGGTGCAGGCAAGCTATGAGGCCAAGGATATTGAGGTCTCCATCAAGGACAAACTCTTTGACATGCTCTACGTACGAGACAACCAAAAGCTCGTTTACCTGGGCAAGTACCTGGAGCAAAAGGGCCTGATTCCGCTGGTGCTTGGATTACCGTTTTTGTATGCCCACAACCCCAAGATTAATTTCATCCTAGTTGGCTTTGGCGCCTTCAGGGCGCAGCTGGAGTACATCCTCCAACTGATTAAGCTCGATAAGCTGGAGGTTTTCTTTGCCAATGCCCGAGCCCTGGGGGTAAACCTGGAGCAAGACTTCAAGGCTCTTGAGGTGCTGCGAGAGTTTCTGCTTGACCCGGAAAACAAGGCGCTCTACCAAAAAGGCGCTGCACTCTTAGACACCAACACCCTGTTCACCGGCTATTTTGACCAGCGCTATGCCGTGCGGGTTCTGCACAGTGCAGAGGTAAGCATCTTTCCGTCCATTTATCCGGAGGCCTTTGGCATGGTGATTATCGAGGCTATGGCAGCCAAGGTAAAGCCCCTCTGTACGCGGCACTCGGGCTTTAAGGAAACTCTGGAGACAGCCGCGTCGAGCATTCCGGGGATGAGTGCCGAGGATTTCTCGGTGCCCCTGGATGAGCAGATATTGCTGAGCATAGTGGAGAAGGCCCTTGCCTTGCTCTCAAGCGACAACAAAGAACTCACTGATCAAATGAGCGAGTTCGCTCTCAACAATTACGGCTGGATGGGTATCACCAAAAAACTCATGGAGCTATGACAACCTGAGGAACCGGTGATTCGAGGGGCCGGCGATACGAGGGACCGGTGATCCGAGGTGACTTGCCGCAAATATCAGAGTTCCTGCCGCGTTTGCACGCAAAAAGACGATTTTTCCCACAAATCAGGCAAAAAGTGGCTTTTTTCATCAAATAATCGTCTTTTTGCGTGCAAACGCGGCAGGAAGTGCCACAAGTGTGTCACTGGAGGCGTCAGTCGGCTGTGAAAAGGTCCAATTACGTCATTGCGGGCTTGACCCACAATCATTTAACATGCAGTTAAAGATTGCGGGTCAAGCCCGCAATGACGTTTTCACACAGCCTGACGTTCTCCCCTGACAGGTTTTAGCAGCAGGAGTCGTCGGTGCAGTCGCAGGAGGGTTCTGTGCCTTTGATCCAGCCGGTTATCACGGCGGCGGCGCAGCCGACTCCTGCGTTTACGGTAATTGCGTTGTCGGGGCAGTTGAGAGCGCAGGCTCCGCATTCAATGCAGCGGTCTCGGTGAGTGATGTGTGCCTTTTTGCTGGCAAAGGTGTAGACGGCGTGTGGGCAGACCTCGCCGCAGCGTGCGCAGCCGGAGCACTTATCGGTATCTAGTGCGAGGGTGCTTACGTTTTTCAAATAGGTTAGAGCCATTGCCTTCTCCCTTATCCTTTGAAGGTCTTAATAAGCAGGAGCACTGCGCCAACTGCGGCTGAGCCTATGATGAGCGGCAGGGCGAGGCGCATTTCCTTGAGCACGCCGGACGGCGAGGTATAGGTTGACGCGCCGGTGAAGTTCATTGCCAGGTATGACGAGCAGGCCGGCAAAAGCAGGAGGTATCCTGCGGCTAAAAGCCAGCTTTCTGGTGTGAACCAGCTTTCCTGCGTGAGCCAGCCTATAATCCAGAGCGCGCCGGCCGTGTAGATGAGCCCCAGCAGCCAGCCTTTCCAGGCAAAGGCTCGGCCGGGGATGAGCGGTAAAAGCAAGGGTGTGAGCACCGCTCCCGTGAGTACCGCGCCGAGGTAGAGAGCAATGTCAAAAAGCCCAAAGGGGCGGGCGGCAAAGAGGTTGATGAGGAAGAGCACCCCAAAAGCAATCAGGGAGATCTTCAGTACAGAGCCGAGCTCTATGGGCGTTAACACCAGCCGGTCGCGGAGCGTAAACTTCACTCGGCGCATCTCGGGGCTTGCCTTGAAGCCGCTGGCGATGAATTGCTTGATGTCGCTGGCGCGCACCGGGCCGTAGACAACCCTGAAGCCGCTCTGCCGCGCTACCTCGTTTGAGTCCACGCCGGGGGCGCCGAGCTGCGGCAGCACCAGCTGTCGGTGCGAGACGAGGCGTGCAAGCCCTGCTTGCTCGATGCGCAGCAGCAGCTCTGCGGTTCCAAAGGTGCCCTTGCCGGCGGCGCACCAGACGTTGATGCCCTTGGTGTCCAGTATGAGGAGCCAGCAGTCTAGGCCCTGCAGGTTCTTCCGCAGGGTGTCAAAAGTTAGCTTGTAGTTTGCGCTCACGAGCACGGGAGAGTCATCATTGGGACTGCCTACGCGATACAACCCCGGCTCAAGCTTGTAGTTGTTGCGGCCAATGCCCAGGCGCACCCTGCACGCACCGAACCTGTCTGCAAATGTGAGGCTTGTTGATACTGCCGGTGCCTCCGCTCCAGGCGCGCGCAGTGTTGAGCCGCCTGCCGCATCCAAAGAACAACAGGTGCTTTGTGGCGGGCAACAACTCTCTTCACTCATCTGCAAAACCTCTCATCGTTTATCGAAAGAACAACTTTTTAGTATAATTCTTTTTGCTACCACAGTCGAGTCGCGTGTTACTGGCAGCATATGAGGCTCACAACCAAAGTATAGAGTGGAAGATCTTTGGCAAGATTAGAGAATCCTGAAAACGGCAACTCATCTCGTTGGGAAGCGAGCGATAATCAGAGAAAACGGGCAGCAGAGGCTGCACGGCGGTCTTTGGATTCTGCGGAGAAGGTGCCCCGCGGCCAGCGTGAGCGGGCTCAATCTAGTGAGCGTGAGAGAGTTCCGTCGCAGCGACACGAGCGAGTTTTGTCAGGCGAGCGGGAGCGGGTGCAGTTGGATCAGCAGGAGCGAGCGCCCCGCGCCCAGCGTGAGCGAGTCCCGAATGAGCAGCGCCAGAGGGTTCAGTCAGACCAGCGTGAGCGAGTCCCCTCAGAGCAGCGCCAGAGAGTTCAGTCAGACCAGCGTGAGCGAGTCCCCTCAGAGCAGCGCCAGAGAGTTCAGTCAGACCAGCGTGAGCGAGTCCCGAATGAGCAGCGCCAGCGTGTGCCGTTGGAACAGCGCCAAAGGGTTCAAGCAAATGAGCAAGACAGAGCCTCGGGAGCGCAACGCCAGCGTGTTGAGTCAAACCAACGCAGGCGGGGTTTGCAAGATAACAGGGATAACACCGCCCTGAACATGCACCAGAGAACCACGCATGACAAGTGGCAAAAGTCCTCGCAAAAGTCCCAGTCGCGCAGAAGGACAGACCCTCATAAGGGCAGGCCGGGCGCGGGGTCGGGCGCGGGGCAGGGTACGGGGCAGGACTCCAAACCGGGCACCAGGCCAGGCGCAGGGCCGGGTACCTACTCAGGCACCAAAACGGGCACCAGGCCGGGCTCCAATCCGGGCACCAGGCCGGGCTCTAATCAGGGCACCAGACCAGGCTCTCTGCCGAGCCGCCTGCTCGCCTCGTTCCTCGGCATATTCTCAAACCGCAAGGTAATCGTGGCAGGCGCAGTAGCCCTCACCTTGCTGGTTGGCGTGCCTGCTGTGGACCACCTGGTGAACATGGGCCGCATCCATACCGGTGTTTCTGTGGGCGGCGTTGACGTAGGCGGCCTCACTAAGGAGGAGGCGGCAAAGCAGCTAGCGCAGCAGTTGAGCCACCGTGCCGAGCTAGCCCCCGTTGAGCTCTACGCAGACGAGCGGTTTGCCTCCCAGGGAATGGATGAGGGCGCACTCGCCCTGGACCTTAGTACCTCACCCCTAGAAGCACAGACCCTCTTCGCCGGAGGGCAGCGATTCTGGCTCATCAGCGTTGACACGCTGGGTGTTTCAGTTGACGGAGAGGCGCTGGCAGCAGAGGCTTACCAGGTTGGCCGCGGAACCAATTACCTGCCGGGCCGCCTGATTTCGACCCTTTTTGGCGTTGCTCTGCCGGCTGAGTACACCTTTGAAGAAGGCCGCCTCGCAATGCTGC
This sequence comes from Coriobacteriia bacterium, assembly GCA_009784425.1. GTDB lineage: Bacteria > Actinomycetota > Coriobacteriia > Coriobacteriales > UBA8131 > WQXH01. The sequence goes on from WRBR01000052.1 coordinate 7,046, forward strand.
AAGACGGCATCAACACGGCACTCGGCACCCCCATGCGCAGCGCAGATATTGCTTATACAGATGGCAGTTTTAAGCTCGTTCCCTGCATAACCGGCTATACGGTTGACCAGGATATTCTCCTGGAAGACCTCAATGCTGCCTTTCTCTCTGCAACTGACTCTGATAGGCAAATCATCGCCCCTATGTTTGAAGAGCTGCCGCTGATATATGACGAGGAGGCGCTCGCCCTCCTGGGAACAGCCCGCACGGCGGCAAGCCAGCCGGTGCTGATAACTTACCGTGACGAGGCGGAGCACCACTGGGAGCTCTCAAGCGAAACCCTGGCAGCCTGCATTGGCACGCAAATTGAGGAGCAGCCAGGCGGCACTCACGCTCTCACCGTGCAATTTGACGGCGAGAAGCTCAAGCACACGCTGCGACCGGTAATCGGCGACCTCAACCTCGGCGACCCGCCCCAAGACCCACGATTCCTCATTACGGGTGATGTCATCACCATCCTTGAAGGCGTCAACGGCACCGGCGTTGACTACAGCGCGCTGGCCGATGAGCTGAGCGCGGCGCTCTTTGGAGAAGCCCCGGGCTCGCTTACGTTTGAGCTGCCTATAGGGCAGGTACCTTCTGATTTAACCGTTGCCGACCTTGAGGCCCTCAACATCACCGAGAAGATTGTCTCGTACACCACTGAGTATCCGGCGGATCAGACCAACCGGGTCAACAACATCCACACCGTGAGCGACATCCTCAATAACTCCCTTATTGCCCCGGGCGCGGAGTGGTCCTATATGGCTACGGTGGGGGCTTGCACCCCCGAGCGAGGCTTTCTGCCCGCCAACGCCATTGACGGAACCGAGTACATTGAGCAGGTGGGCGGCGGCATTTGCCAGGTGGCCTCAACGGTTTTCAACGTGATTCTTGAGTCGGGCTTTCCTATCACTGAGCGCGTTGCCCACTCGCGTTACTCCACCATGTACCCGCACGGCCGCGACGCCACCGTGTCAAACCCGTCTCCGGACCTCAAGTTTGTGAACGAGTCGGGCAACTGGCTGCTGCTGACCTTCTCTTACACCGCCAACACGGTCACCGCCACCATGTGGGGAGTTCCCCCCGGCTACACGGTTGAGATTGTTGACGGCGCCATCATTCCCGGTGAAGCGTACACCGCAAGAGAGGTTGAAAACCCCGAACTACCCGCAGGTGAGCGCGTCATAGTACAAGAGGGAATGGACGGCTTTAGCACCACAATCACCCGCTACGTATACGACCTCGCCGGCAACCTCGTGCGAGAAACCACCTTTCCCTCAACCTATTTTGCCGCCGTAGAAATCACCGAGGTTGGTACTAAACCCCGATAAGTGACCTGTGTGGTACAGAGGGACGGGGTTGGTGTCCCAGATTGGAACCGGGTTGGAACAGGGGGACGGGGTTAGTGTTCCAATTTGACCAAGGTCAAATTGGAACACTAACCCCGTCCCCCTGTTCCAACCCGGTTCCAATCTGGGACACCAACCCCGTCCCTCTGTACCACACACCTGCCCCACAAAATCTGCAATAATGTGCATATGACTGAGAACTTGATTTCCACGAAAAAGCTCACGGGCACCCGTGTCATTAAAGGCAAGAAGCTGCCGCGCAACGCCGGCAAGGTTCATCGTTTCATTTTTTATCCGGATCAAAAGCGCGTTGCCGGTTTTGAGACTAAGAAGTCTGACTTTCTTTTGATGTTCAAACGCAGAGGGCGCTTTGTGGCAATCAATGGCTACTATATGTACGAAGACTACGCCTTCATCCGCAACGAGAAGGGCGCGTCGGGCAAGGCCGCCTATAAGGCGCTCAATCTGTATCCGGATGATTCCGTGCTGTGGATTGGGCTGCCCGTCATCACTGAAGACGGGGAAAGCGTGGGTGTTGTCAATGATGTGACCTTTGCGCTGCCGAGCGGGGAGGTGCAAAGCATTGAGGCAGGTCCTAAGGCTATGGGGAAGCTCACGCAAGGAACACGAACTATTCCGGTAGAGTTGATTAAGGGGTACAGCGCCGCAGCTGAGACAGTAGAAACAGAGGCTGCGGAGGCAGAAAAGAAGAAGCTCTCGCCCGCAATTATTGTGTTGACCGAGGCGCTCGCTATTGACATCGACACAGAAAAATCCATTGCCGCTCAAGCCGGTAAAAAGGCATCAGCAATCGCCGGCAAAGTGGGAGTAGACTCCGCCGCCGTGTCCGAGAAGGCCAAGTCTGCCGCCCAAACTGCAGGAGCAGTAGCCAGCGCGGGTGCTGCCGCAACCGGCAAGCAACTCAAGAAGGCCGGGGGAATGTTCTCCGCCTTCAAAGACGCCTACAACGAAGGCCGCCACGGCGAGTAGTTGCGGACAGAATGGGGACGGCTCTTCCCTGTCGTTCTGAGCGAAGCGCGTAGCGCGTAGTCGATGAATCCAGGCAGCGAGTCACTGACTAGGCCCTTCGGCTTCGCTTCGCTACGCTCAGGGTGACAGAAAAGAGGAGCCTAACAGGGGGGGCTTAGTATCTGCAAGACTGTTTAGTTCACGACATAAAATCAGAGGAATAGTAGGTATATAATCTGTCATTGTGTCGATGTCATTTTAAGGAGAGCAGCGCGCCTCGATGGAAGTGTTTTTTGAACAAGAAGCTCTTAAGGCCTTTATTGAGGGGCTGGGTATTTGGGGTCCTCTCGTCTTTTTCCTTTTGCAGGTGCTTCAGGCAATCATTGCTCCTATTCCGGGCAATCTCTTCACGATAGTCGGCGGCATCCTTTTTGGGCTCTGGCCTGGCTTTGTGCTTTCGTATCTAGGGAACCTCGTGGGCAGCCTCATTGGCTTTACCCTGGTGAGAAAGGCCGGTCAGCCGGTTCTCAAAAAACTCATCAAACCCGAGCGCTTTGAAAAGTGGATGAACATTATAGGCAGCGACTCCGCTAATGCCCGCACCAAGATACTGCTCATCTTGGTGGTGACCCTCCCCTTCTTGCCCTCTGACCTCATGTGCTTACTGGTAGGCCTCACTAAAATCTCGTACAAGGCCTTCATCCCTATCATCATTATCTGCCGCCCCTGGGGGCAGCTGGCAGCGGCGCTCCTGGGCGCCAGCAGTTTTGCCCTGCCTCTTGAGGTATTGATTCCGGTGGTGATTGCGGTGCTGGCAATCTGTGTGCTCGCCATACGCTTTGCCCCACAAATCGAACAGTTCACCTTTAACACAGTCAACAAAATGCTCAGCTTTTTCTCAAAGGAAAAGGCCTCTTAAGAGCAACACGCTGTGGCACGAACTATCATTTCCATGCCACGGGATAAAAGTGGATGGAATGGGCTAGGCAGTTGATAACCCCCCCCCTTGTCATGTCACTTGTCAGCTTGCATTTGGGCGAGGTCGGCTTCGGCTACGTCGGCCATAGAGCCGGCTTTTGCCCAGAGGGCTTCTGCCTGTGCTGCCCATTCAGCGAGGCCTTCGGGCGCGGTTGGAAATGCCAGATAGTGCTGCTCTATCTTCTCGCCGATGCTCGAGGCATCCATGAGTTTGCGGAGCGTGCTGAGGCTGATCTTGCCGGTGAGCAGGCCCACGAGCAGCTTCCCAATCATGGAGCCGCGCTCAGTGGAGCTGCCGTCCTCGTTGCGGTTCTCGTAGATGATGCCCTTTTTATACTCGTAGTCATTCTCCTGCTCGGTGCAATCCGTTGCGCCGCTCAGCATGGCGAGGTTCTTGGCAAACAGGGCGCCCTGCGCCTCATGATACAACCCGTTAATGGGCCAGAGGCTCGCCTGCGTGGGAGCGGCTCCGTCTGCCATAGCCGCTTCGCAGACCTCGGCGGCAATCTGGCCTTGGAGCCAGCTGTAGGGCACACCCTCCCCCGACCAGGGATTGCTGATGCAAGCGGCAGTGCCGAGCACAACCAGCCCGTCGGCCACCAGGCTGTACGGTATGCGGCAGTAAGGAGTGCTCCCCTGCTCAAGGTGTTGGAGCGCGTGCGGTGGCATATATCCCTTGGCGAGGAAGCGCTGGTAAACCCGCTCGGCGTAGTCAAAGCTGAGATTGGCACCCACGCCCATGATGGCGCCGCTGCTGCCGTGCTGCGGGGCAAGCCAGATTTTATAGTGGGTCCAGGTGGTGGTGACATCAACGCGGTCTTGCTCCGGGTTTTTCAGGTCAACGTAATGCAAAATCACGTAAAACTGGTGGCGCGGAGTGCAGACGAAGTTCTCAATACCGTAGTCATCCGGCAACGCGGTGCGCACAACCGCAGGTATTCCCGATGCATCCGCAACGAGGCGAGCCTCAACGGTAAGCGCCTCGCCGCTCTGTGAGAACTGCCCTCCAACCAGCCTGCCGGAGCCGTTGAACACCGGCTGCTCAAAACTGGTCTCAAACAGAATCTCGGCGCCCTGCTCCAAGGCCCAGGCAAGCAGCCTCTTAATCAGCGGCACGCGGCGCAGCACTAAGGTGCTTCTGTACGAGTTCTTAGGCCAGTTGTTGAGCGCGGACTTTTGTATGGAGCGATTAAAACTGGAGACATAAGCCTCATCGCCGGCAACCGGCTCTTCAAGGCCAAAGCGCTCAAAGTGCTCTTGAGCAATGTGGATGATGTCAAAGACTGCGCCCAGCTCGGCCTCGGATGAACTGTCGCAGATAAGAACCCGCTTGCCCTGCCTGGCCATCAAGCCGCCAAAGTAGAGCCCCGTAGTAGCGCCGCCAACAACCAGTACATCAACTTCCCTCTTTTGCATCTCTGCCATGACCGCCTCCTATATCTTTCGAGTCCAGTATAGCAACGCATAGGTGACTGTGGGCTTAAGACTGTGTCTGTGGCACACTTTGGTTAGTTCCTGCCGCGTTTGCACGCAAAAGAACGATATTTGGCCTCATATCACCCAAAAACGAGCATTTATTGCCCAAAAATCGTTCTTTTGCGTGCAAACGCGGCAGGAACTCCCCCAAGTGCGTCACTGAGGGCCTGCGTAACCCGGTTGTCTAAAAGACGGACAATGAGAACGTGGCAGTGTAATTCTCTTTAGCCCTTTCTCTGTCCCCGTGTCTCTCGGGTCTCTAATCTATAATGTAATGACCCACAAGATTGGAGAGGCTGAGACATGAGAATCCTGTTGATAAACCATTTTCCGCTGGAAGGCTCGGGTAGCGGTACATACACGCGGGATATTGCCTATTTTCTGGCTCAGAGAGGGCATGAGGTCTGTGTCATCCTCGCTGAGAATAGGGAGCCGGAGCCGGTTGCAGGCGTGCAGTTGAGACCGGTTTACTTTAACGGGTATGAAGGCTCGCCCAACTCTCTGCCTTTTAATTTCCCCTGTTTCACCACGCACCCTCGGAGCGTCGCCCAGTTTGCTGACCTCAGCACCGATGAGCTGGAGGAGTATTTTGCGGCCTTTGACACAGTCATCACCGAGGCAATAGACACCTTAAAGCCCGACATCATCCACGTGCAGCACATCTGGTTTTTGGGATACCTTGCCGCCCGGCAACTGCTGCCCTTTGTCATCACCGCGCACGGCACCGATTTGATGGGCTTTGAGAAGTGGCCTAAGCTGCGCGAGTACGGCAATATCGCGGCTAATGTGTGCAAGCGCGTCATCGCCATTTCAAAGGACAATTACCAGTCAACGGTTGGCACCTACCCGCAGCTGCGTAACAAGACAATCATGCTGCCCAACGGGTACAACAATGAGATTTTCTATCCGGATGCGCAGGATAGATCCAAGCTGTTAACCAGCTACGGTGTGCCTTATCGCGGAGAGCGCATCATCCTCTTTGCCGGAAAGCTCACCAGTTTCAAGGGTGTGGACGTGTTTTTGCACGCGGTTAAGAAGTACGAGGAGCAGCACCCAGGCGCTTTTGTCACCCTCATTGCCGGGGCGGGAGAAGAAGATGCCAGCCTGAGGGATCTTGCCCAGGACCTTGGGCTCAAGGCTACATTCTTCCTGGGGCACCGAAGCCAGGCGCAGCTCCGTGAGCTCTACAGCACAGCTGACATCTTTGTTATGCCTTCGCGCTTTGAGCCCTTTGGCCTGGTGGCCCTTGAGGCAATGGCCTGCGGGCTGCCCGTAGTTGCCACTAATCAGGGCGGCCTCCCCGACTTTGTGGTCAAGGAAGTGGGCACAGTAACGGTTTGCGACCCCGAGGCGCTCTACCAGGCTGCCATGAAGGAGCTGGAGATTAACAAGATAACCCCGGGTCGACGAGAAATGGTAGCTCAGTACGCACTCAATGGTTTCTCAATGGTGAACTACGCCAAGGAGCTGGAGAAGCTCTACCTCGAGGTTTTGGCTGAGGCCGAGTGACTCACTGGGGACGGGGAAACTGACTCAGTGAGCAGGCTCAGCTGCTTGACCTCTGGCTTGGGGGTGAGCGACACGGTTGGAACAGGGGGACGGGGTTAGTGTTCCAATTTGACCAAGGTCAAATTGGAACACTAACCCCGTCCCCCTGTTCCAACCGAGTCGCTCAACCCCAAGCCA
>WRBR01000053.1 GCA_009784425.1 Coriobacteriia bacterium
CAGACAACTATGTCGTAGGTTTCCTCCGCAGAGAACTCAGTAATGGGGTTGAGGACAGCCTCAGAATCATCAAAATCATTCGCGTCGATTGCCCAAGGGTATCTCGAGTTTGTCCAGGGGAATGTTGCCTGACCTCCACCTGGTTGGTTGGATTGCACCGCAGAGTCTGTGCAACCTAAAAGCCCAGCGCCACTTACAGCGCCGGCTGTTCCTGCGATTGCCATTCCTTTAAGAAAGTTTCTTCGATCAATCTTTTTTTTGTTTTCAAATAGCTCCATCTTCTCTCCCTTTCTGTGTTAGGTGGTGCATAACCAGAATCCTGACTCTATTAATGCTGTATCTTTTTACCTTTGCTCGTGTAATTCCAACTAGTGGACCTTTTGCCACCTCCCTCGTTTATTTCCTGTTTTTTTGGTGTTACCGCACACTGCCAACCAATGATGGCTGGTTTATAGATGTCGCCAGTTTAGAAAAAAATGGCAAGCTTTATGTCATATAAAAACAACAGTCGATAGTAGGTTTACACTCCTGCTTTGTCATATAAAACGTATATTTTTTATGTATGATGGGAAAATGGCACGCTTTTTAACTATGATGGGAATAAGGGTCGTTAAACCATCTCTGTTTGCATTGGAATAGGATATGGAGTATCAGAAGTCTTTTGCTGTTCTGAAAGAAGGCATTGTTGTGCTTCTTGTTGCGCTTGTTTTTGCCGCCGTATTGATAATTCGATACGATAGAATTGACGACAGTGTTCCCACATTTTTAATCTTATACCTGTCCAATTTCGTTTTCATTCTGGGGTGTTCCTGGTACTCATACCGACACACCATTAGCATGCCCACTTTGTATGTGGCTTTTGTAGCACTAGTGTTAATTAAATACTTGTTGTTGGTTGGGAACAATCCTGTAGTTGCAGCTCTTTCAGCTGTTGCGATGGGGGGAGTCTGCGGGCTTAGCACTCTATTAATGGGATACGCTCTCTCATTCTCCGCTTTTAACAAAATTCGTCCAATAATATTTTTAGGAGTAGCAGCGGCAGGATTAATCCTCCCAATCTTCATCTCGCAAAGTACTTTTGACCTGAGGGCTTTTCAACAAGTACTGTTCATAATAGCCGCAATCGTGTTCATGGTTTATATTCTTATTGAGAAAAAGGCCAGGGTAGCCTATTTACCTGTTGCGCAAGCAACAAGAGGCAGTAGTTCAGAATGCACGCGGTGGCAGGACATCTTCTTCTCACAGCCAAAGACAATTCAAATAACACTCGTCATGACCATTCCTTTTTTCTTTTGCAATGGGTTTTTCAGGGCTATTTCGTTAGAAATGGGATATGCCTTTGCATTATCAAACATCGTTTTATATTGCGTATCGTCTGTGCTGGTTGTTCTCTTTGTCATCAATCTACTTGCGCGGTCAGCCTCGTGGTTCAATGTTTTTTTATTGTGTGTTGAGGGGGCGATGATTGTTGCGCTATTCTCCCTTCTGATAATCCCTGACTTCCCGTTTGCAATCATCGGAATCATACGTGCCGGTCTCGTCTTTTTGCAGGTATGGGTGTTAGTTCTGTTGCAGGAAACATCTCACAAGCAAAAGATATCACCTGTTTTTTTGTACAGCGTATTGGCAATAGTGAATTTCTTTTCCCAAATAATCGGCGATGTTGCGGCTTCCTTCTTGCTCATACAATTTGAAGAGGTTGTTCCCATATTAGTGGGAGGCTCCTTGATGGTTATTGCAATCTTTGTTGGGGCAATCGTTGTACTACTTATTAACAACAAGAACTTTGATACCACAAAAAAAGCATCTTCTGCATCTGCAGGAGATGAAAACATATCAACATCAAGTCCTACGACAAAGCTTGTTTTTGAGGACTTCTGTACAAATCATGGTATCTCGGAGAGAGAAAGTGAAGTTATCTCCCTTTATTCACAAGGACGGAGCGTTCGTCACATCAGCACAAGGCTGTATGTATCTGAGTCAACGGTAAGAACCTATATTCAGCGTGTGTATTCCAAACTCGGTATTCACAATAGACAGGAGCTACTCGACATCCTGGATAAGAAAAACGAGGATGATAAGTCAGTAGCTCCTTAGTCAGGCGCCAAACAACACCTGATTGTTGGCTGAAACTATTTTTTGAGTCACCGGGGACTCAAAAATTATACGTCCCCACTGACTCATAAGACTAAGTAAACCGACTAGCTTTGATTTCGAGCTGCCTTTGCAAATGTTCGTACATCTCATCACAAAAACTGTTTCCGCATAGCAACTTTGTTTCAGCACAGATTGCTCGGGACTTGTTGGTGATGTCTTTGATGAGCTGATTGAGCTCTTGACGGACTATCTGCTCATCAACCGTGCACTGCTTGCAAAAGATCACGAGATCCTCATCGGTAACGTTAGTTTCCTGATACTCGTAACCAAACCGCATGGCCATGTCACCCAGGGTGTAGTACATGTTCGCAGCTGTAATATCATAGGAAGGCGAGAAGCGGACTTCTCCGTCATATGCAATCAGAATTGAAAAATTACGCCCATGCGCGTCAAGATTGCCAATAAGATAGTTAAACAGGAAGGCCTTGATAAACTGCCTGACGTCAGCGTAGGAGTTGGTACAAAACGTAGCCAGACTATCGATAACCTCATTGACGCCAGGACCACCACTGTTCTCGTAGAAGCCTCTAGCTTCAGTTATCTGGTAGATATCCTCTTGGTGCAAGCGCTCGACAACGCCTTCCGAGCAGTATCTATCATAGCGCTCAGAGATAAACAGAGGATCCTCTCCTCCATAAAGATAGGTCTTAGGAACCTCCAGGTCGCAGGCATCGGCAAGCTGAGTGCAGATGTACTCATTGATGTTGAGAAAACGAATTCTGCTGGGCATCTTGATAATAAAGTTTGAGGGCGAGAAAGCCGAAGGCTTGTACCACGAATCGGGGGTCTCTATCTTGGTGCCGGGCTCCTTATAGAGCGCGGTCTTATTCTGTGCGCCAAACAATGATATGCGCTCTTTTACATCAAAGAGGAGGGTTTCTCTGGTAAGCAGAAGGCCGTCGAATTCTTCTTTGGGCAGTCGTGAATATTGTAGTCGCTCCGCTTGGTATGATTCGGCTTGCGACTCGGGCACAAAAGCCAAGTCGCCAATGCAGTCGCCAGCCAGACGGTAGAGCATCTCGCCAACATTATCTTGATCAGTGCGAATCATACGTGCTAAATCAATCCTTCTTTGCCCATCGGGAAGCAAGCTATTAAGGTAAAACAGCAGGCTTGGTGATTGTATCCTCTGAGCTGATTTGCCTATCTTGAAGGAGATCCCATCCAGGGGGCGCTGTTCGGAAGAGAAGAAATCGTCATCATATTCAAAGTGAAGGTTGTTATTCAAAGTGCCATCCAGATACATGATAGCACCCAGCAACTGACTGTTACGATACACCTGCAGCCTGTCAATCACGATTAAAACCTCCCTTGGCACCAATCTCTAGCTTGCAGTCGAGTCTTGAGACGACCTTCATGAGCGAGTCAAACTGGATGGTCTTCTTGCCATGCTCCAAATCGTGGATAAAGCTCAACCCAACACCGCTAATTAGAGCAAGCTCCTCTTGCGTGAGGCCTATATCCTTACGGGTCTGTTTGAGATATCTGCCAATATCGGAGGCGTTTATGACTCGGACAGGAGGCATCTCATTCTTGTGTTCTCGCAGCTTTCGAATAATCTCTTTGTCGTCTGGCATTGCTCTGCTCCTGAATGCTTGGCTGGGAAAGGTCGGTGTTGCACTGCCAGCATTATATCACTTCGTTCGCAAAGATTCCAACGATTCTTTGTGTTCGCAAAGATTTCTTGTATTATCCTAGCCTAAAGAGTCAATGTAATTTCCGAATTCAATAACAAGCTCATCGCCCGTGGGGCATTGCGCGCTGACAAAGTACTCGCTCCAAACGTCCCAGCCTAATGTAATCTGCGCCTCACCTTTTCTTAGGTCGAAATAAGTGCCGTCGAGCCCCACTATTGGTGCAGGGCTCTGTAAGGTCAAGCCAAACTTATTGACAAGAATATCCAGTATCTCTATCAGAGAATCGGAAGGTACTTTGGACATCTCATAGAAGCAATGCCCGCTGTAATTCTTTCTTAGCTTTCCTCTCCATGACATATCCATTGCGCTACTGGCGGCTGGCTTTTTTGCGGTCGGTGGCGGAGAGGATGCGTTTTCTCATGCGGATGTTGAGTGGGGTTATCTCTACCAGTTCGTCTTCTTCGATGTATTCGAGGGCTTCTTCAAGGGTGAAGGTTACGGGGGGGGTGAGTTGGACTGCTTTGTCTGAGCCGGAGGCGCGGACGTTGGTGAGTTGCTTTGACTTGGCTATATTGACCACCATGTCGCCCTCTTTGGCAGCCTCGCCTACAATCATGCCCTCGTAGCAGTCTTCGCCGGGGCCAATGAAGAGGCGGCCGCGTTCTTGCAGGGAGTCAAGAGCGTAGGTCACGCTGGTTTCAGTTGACATGGAGATCATCGAGCCATTCTTGCGCCCTTGCGAGGCACCGCGGCTGGGTCCATACTCGGCAAAGTGATGGAAGAGTACCGCCTCTCCGCGGGTTGCATTCATCAGGCGGGTGCGAAGCCCCATTATGCCCTGCGTGGGAATCTTGAATACCAGGTGGTTTTCTGTGCCGCGCTGAAACATGTCCGTCATTTCTCCGCCGGCGATGCCAAACACCTCTATGGTTTTGCCTGCGTAGTCTGCGGGCACGGTTACGGTGGCCTCCTCGATGGGCTCAAGCTTATTGCCCGCCTCATCGGTCTTTATCAAGACGCGCGGGCGGCCAACCTGAAACTCGTAGCCCTCCCGGCGCATGGTTTCCATCAGTATCGAGAGGTGCAGTACTCCCCTGCCCATCACCGAGACGCCGCTCTTGTCTTCCAGCTCTTCTATCCTCATGGAAATGTTGCTCTCGGCCTCGCGCATCAGGCGTTCTTTGAGTTGCCGGGCTCCCACAATGTCTCCCTCTCTGCCAACTAAGGGGCTGGTAGAAGCCTCAAATACCACCGCGATGGTGGGTTCTTCCACCTGGATGGGGTCAAGCTGGATGGGCTCTTCTCTACAAGTAATCATGTCCCCAATGTCGGCGTCATCAACGCCCACAATTGCAACGATGTCTCCTGCCTGCACCTCGCTTTGCTTGGTTTTGCCAAGCTCCTCAAAGGTGAAGACCTCTTTGATGGTGGTGTTGTAGCGGGTGCCGTCATTCTTAACTACCAAGACCGGCTCCGCCTTGTGCAGCGTGCCCGAGAAGAGGCGACCCACGCCAATACGCCCCACAAAACTCGAGTAGTCTATGGTGGATATCTGAAGCGCCACCGGACCGTTGGGATCGCAGTTTGGTGGTGGAACCTTTTCCAGGATAGTCTCCAGCAGCGGTATCATGTTTCGGTTGTCGTCAGCGAGCTCATAGCGCGCGTAGCCTGCCCGGGCGCTGGTGTAAACCACAGGAAAATCCAGCTGTTCATCGGTTGCCTCAAGCTCCACCATGAGGTCAAAAACTTCCTCCACCACTTGGGTTGGCCGCGAGCCTTCTCTGTCTATCTTGTTGACCACAACAATGATGGTGAGCCCCAGTTCAAGCGCCTTGCGCAGTACAAAGCGGGTCTGCGGCATGGGGCCTTCAAAGGCATCCACGATAAGCAGGGCGCCGTCAGCCATGTTAAGGACCCGCTCCACCTCGCCGCCAAAATCGGCATGACCCGGGGTATCGATGACATTGATCTTGGTATCCAAAAAGCGTATCGAGATATTCTTGGAGAGGATGGTGATGCCCCGCTCGCGCTCAAGATCATTGGAGTCGAGCACCTGTTTTGCAACCTGCTGGTTTTCGCGGAAGACCCCCGCGGTGTAGAGCAGCGTGTCGACGATTGTCGTTTTGCCGTGATCAACGTGGGCAATGATTGCCACATTGCGCAGATTCTCCTGTTTCATTTAACCTCGTTCCAAAGATCGTCCCAGGCTTTATAGTCTAGCTCTCTTAAGTCAAAGCCCTCTTGTTCTGCAATTTGTTCCATGGCAGTCCACCTTGTGCGGAACTTCTCGCATGAGCGGCGCAGAGCACCCTCGGCATCAATGCCATTCCAGCGTGCCACGTTAACCAGGGTAAAGAGGATGTCGCCAAACTCTTCTTCGGCCTCCTTTGAGCCCGCCTCGGCTCGCGCGAATTCCTCAAACTCCTCAGCCAGCTTGTCGGTGAGGCCTTCGATATCCTCCCACTCAAAGCCCATGCCAACCGCCTTGCGCGATATATTCTGCGCCTGCATAAGCGCCGGCTCGCTCTTGGGGATGTTGGCAAGAAGAGAGTTTTGTTCTGACCAGGCATCCGTGGAGCCAGGGGCTCCCGAGGCACCCGGTGTGCCCAGGGCAGCGGCTTTGCGCTGCTTTTCAAGCTGCTTCATCCTGTCCCAGAGCTTAAGGGTGGCCTCTGCATCGGTTGCCTCTTCAACCAGTGCGATCTCCTCGGGGGTAAAGCCGGCAGCCGCAAACGACGCCTCATTGCCAAACACATGCGGGTGCCTGCTGATAAGCTTTTTGGAGATGCCCTCAATCACATCATCAAGGGTGAACTCCTCGGCCTCAAACGCCATCTGAGCGTGCAACACCACCTGCAAAAGCACATCACCCAGCTCGTCCTTGAGCTGACTGGGGCTACCGCCCTCAATAGCCTCCACCGCTTCATAGGCCTCTTCAATCATATTCTTGGCGATGCTCTGATGCGTCTGCTCCCTGTCCCAGGGACAACCCTGTTCACTGCGGAGCAAGGCAATCAATGCCACAAAGTTTGAAAAAAGCTGACTCGTTTGTGAGAGATTTTCTTGGGAGCCCCCCTGCTGGCAGTCTTTGTGCTGGTAGTTCTCGGTTTGGCCACTCTCCTGTTGGTGCATTAACTCTCCTGTTTCAAATTTCGGTTTAGTTGATTTTGTCTTGTGACTATTATACAGAGCTACCTTTCCCACTTCTTTGCAAGTGGTGTAGCTATTTCTTCCACCTCGTTAGCAGTTTTTTGGCAGCTCTTACGTGTAAGACCCATGACAAGACCGCACTCAAGTAAGTCATTTTTGCTGATATCCTTGCCCTTGCCCAAAACAGTAGTTGCATGCTCGCCCATCATGCCGGCGCTCCACGTAAGGTCATAGGCCGGTGAAAGACTCCATTGGCCCTCGGATCTGTCAAAAAGAAACGCCAAGTTCTTTGCATGATCATCTTGGTTATGAGCAAAGACATTAAAGCACATCTGCCTGAAAAGTTTTTGCACCTCTCCCATATCTGAGCATAGTCTGAGAACAAGTTTGGCAATGGTGGTGTAATCGAGGCTGGGTACACGATGCGATGTTTCCATCAGGCCGCTCACCGAGGCCATGTGAATCCTGCGTATCACACCGCCAGCGCTCACTCGATCAAATCTTTTTACACCAAAGAATCCAGAGCTTTTATCAGAAGAAAAGAGTCGCGCCTCAGACATTTCAATGCCACACGCCTTGGCAGCGAGCGAGTATTCGTATTCCATGAGGCCAACATCTGACTTATCAACACTGGAGGGAAACTTGATAATCCACGGCTCTCCTTCTACCTCGGCAAGCACTTTAGGTCGCGCGCCGCCAGAGGAGCCGCCCAAAATAAACAACTCGTCTAGACTCTCAACCTGCTTTGCCTCAAGCACTAAAGCGCATTCCTCTGCTAACAGGTCAAGATTGCGAAGACTCTTGCTGTCAGATGCCACATACTTTGGTTGGTAAGTTAAAGCCCCCATGCCCGATGAGCCTACTATTGCCAAGCGAGCCAAACGACACAGACTTGCGGGATCAATCTTTCGCTCTCTCAGCATTCTGTCCACTAACAACCAGCCCCAGCCGTCGGGCAGGCTTTCGTTGAAGATGCCGAAAACCCCTTCAAAGGGGTCGTCCTTTGGAAGAAAGACTTGCTTTTGCAAAGGAAGTGAAAGAGGGTTGAGCGCAAAGCCGTCTACTAACCAACTGTCTGAATACTCAAAGGCTGCTCGACCATCTCTTGTGAGAGCCAAGATTCCAACAATCTCGTTGTTATTGTAGACTCCGAGATTCTTAAGTGACGAAAGCTCCTGTATTGCTAGATGTTTGCTCATATTTGCTCATCTATGACATCTTGGATACTACGATACTGTCGGCGCGCGAAAAGTTCTTCAAAGTTATCCTCAGCATTCAGTGCAATCGCAAGGCGTAAGAGAGATTGGAGAGAGATTTCGCTCTTGCTCTCAAACCGTTTAATTGAGCCCAAGCTGACCTGGGACTTCTGTGCGAGCTTTTCCTGACTCAAGCCGAGCTCTTTTCTACGCGCCCTGACTCTGGCAGCCATCTCGGCAGCAAGCTCTGAAGGAGTTTTTTGTTCAAGTCTATTCATAGCCAATATTTTAGCTGTTTTGCTAATATCTGGCAAGTTCTAGCTATTATTTTAGCCGGCATCATGTGGCAAGTATCGGCAGACTTATTGAGGATCCTCAACTCTCTTGTGGGGCAGGAGCCGTGGCTAGCGCTGGGTGACGGCGGCATTGTCACAACTCCTGGAGTTCCTGCCGCGTTTGCACGCAAAAGAACGATTTTTGACCAAGAAATGCCCATTTCTTGCTGATTTAAGCCTAAAATTCGTTCTTTTGCGTGCAAACGCGGCAGGAACTGTGCTGCTTGTGCCAAAGGCTCAGTTGTCCGGGACTAACCCTGTGCCAAGGGCTCAGTCGTCCGGGGCTAACCGGAGCCAACTCTATCCTCAAGGTCGCGCTATACTGGTGTTGTTGCTATCGTTTGGAGAAAGATACCCATGCCGAGCTACCAGACAAAGGCCCTAGTGCTCAAGAAGACCAAACTGGGTGAGACCGACCTCATCATCACCCTCTTGGGCGAGGATGGCCTGCAAAGGCGGGCGGTGGCCAAGGGGGCCAGAAAGCCGGGTTCCTTTTTGGCTGCGCGCCTGGAGCTCTATATGCTGGTGGAAGCGCAGCTGTCCACCGGGCGCTCGTTAGACATCTTCACCGATGCGCGGATTCTTGAGGCAAATGCCGCTTGTAGAAGCAGTGTTGAATACAGTGCTGCCGCTGCCGTGCCGGTAGAGCTGGTAGAAAGAGCAACGACCCACTACAATGCCGAGCCGCTTCTCTTTGCCATGACCCTGGCTGCCTTGCAGAGCATTGGCGAGGCAAAGGGCTCTGCGCCGGTAATGGTTTCCCTGGCATGCACCCTTAAACTCTGCGCAGCTCTTGGGGTGCGCCCGGACGCAGAGGGAGTGGCCTTTCAAGACGAGGTGCTCACTGAATGGGTAGAGACCTTACTACAAGCGCGCTTTGCTGACCTGCACGTTTACTCCGGCGACGAATACCTACCTATTGAGCGTCAACTTTTAGAGTTTTCTGCGCGCTGGATAGAGGAACACCTGGATATCCGGTTAAAATCTCTCAGATTCCTTGAATCACTGATCGGATAAACCTGGCAGGGGGACGAACCTGGCAGGTTAATTGTTACATAATTAGTTGCAAATAATACAATCGAGTACCACTGCTGAATTTTTGTCCTTCACTGCGGTATTATATTCCAATGGAAATATTCTAAAACGAAGGAGACCTCAACATGAATAGACTTACACGAAAACAATCACGATTCTCTATCAAAACCGTACTTGCATTCTGCTTGTCTATGGCATTGCTCTTCTCGCTGTTTGCCTGTGGCGGTGGTGGCGGAGTAACAGAAACGGAAGAAGTCGATTTAGCCCCAACAGCAGGCGGCACAATTCGCCTTGCCACCACAACCTCCACTAAAGACAGCGGCTTGCTTGATGCGATTTTGCCGGTGTTTGAAGCCGAGACGGGCATCAAGGTTGAGGTCATATCCGTGGGTTCGGGCGAAGCTATGGCGCTTGGTGAATCCGGCGAGGCAGACGTGCTGCTAGTGCACTCCCCTGCTGCCGAGAAGAAATTTGTTGAAGAGGGTCATGCTGACGCAACTGGTCGCAAAGATGTCATGTTCAATGACTTTGTCATCATCGGCCCAGCCAGTGATCCTGCCGGCATACTCACCGTAGCGTCTAATGATGCCGTTGCCACCTTTGCCATGATTGCCGGCGTAGAGGCAACCTTTATCTCCCGTAATGACAACTCCGGCACGCACAGCAAGGAAAACTCAATCTGGGAAAAGACCGGAATCACTCCTGATGGCGCTTGGTATGTCAGGGCCGGAGACGGCATGGGAGCCGTCATTGCTATGGCTAACGAGATGCTGGGCTATACCTTGGCTGACCGTGCCACTTGGCTCTCCAATGCGGCTAAGACGGAGCTCATCATCGTCTGTGAGAAGGACCCCAGCAATATCCTCTACAATCAATACGGTGTCATCTGCGTTAACCCTGATAAAGACACCAACATCAATCACGAAGGCGCGGTGGCTTTTCAGCAGTGGATAACCTCTCCGGCGGCGCAAAAGCTGATTGGCGAGTATGGCAAGGCAGAGTTTGGTGAGGCGCTTTTTACTCCTAATGCCTAGTCTCTGAGCACTACCGACAGACACCTGTCATTCACCTGCAACGGCTTGACTGCCGTATTGACTGGCGAATCCATTACCGCAATGTACAAGCAGTGATGGATTTGCCCTGGTCAAGCCTGGGGCAGGCTTACAAGCCGGCGAATGACAGGAGAGTCACGCTGGCGAATGACAGACTGTGAAGACAGATGAGCGCGGGAGCAAATGGACTATATCTTTGATGGCATAGTGCAGGCTATAGGCTTAATCCTGAGCGGCGACCCGGTGATCTTTGAGGTCGTTGGCTTGTCCCTCAGGGTCTCCGGCACGTCGGTGCTCATCGCAGTATTGATTGGGATTCCGCTTGGCATTCTCATTGGAACTCGTGAATTCATTGGCAAGCGCGTGCTGCTGCGCATCATTTACACCTGCATGAGCCTGCCGCCCGTCATCTTGGGGCTCTTCGTTTTTCTCATTCTTATGCGGCAGGGTCCCTTGGGCGCCTACCAGCTCAATTACACCCCAACGGCCATGATCATAGCTCAAACCTTGCTGGTGACACCCATCGTTATGGGGCTCACCTACAACATTGTGAGAGACAGGGCCAAGGATGTGGGGCGGCTGGGCAAGACGCTTGGAGGCACGGGTGTATCCAACGTGTTCTTGATGCTCCGTGAGGTAAAAGGCGGCCTGGTGATTGCCCTGGTCTCGGCCTTTGGGCGCGCAATATCTGAGGTGGGAGCGGTGATGATAGTCGGCGGCAATATCACCGGCAAAACCCGCGTCATGACCACCTACATAGCAGAATTGCGTTCTATGGGAGACTATTCTCAGGCTATTGCCGTGGGTATCATCTTGCTGCTCCTCTCACTCATCGTCAACACCATCCTCTATCAATTTCAACAAAGGGATGAGAAATGAGAGTGAAGAGAGAAGAGAGAAGAGAGAAGAGAGAAGAGTGCCTCTCCTTGTCAGGCTGAGCGAAGCTAGGGATTCAGAGTGCAAACGAAGGGACTGAAAAAATGGTCAGCGGAGAAGTGAATGAGAACTGGTAACTGATGAAATTGCGGCTGAACAATCTGAAAAAGTCTTACGGCTCTCGGGCTGTGCTTGATGTTGAGCGCTGCGAGATTCCCAGTGGTGCCATTACCGGGCTGATTGGGCCAAACGGTGCCGGTAAAACCACCTTGATGAATATCATTGCCGGGCTTGATGCGCCCGAGAGTGGCGAGGTGCTCTATGGGTTGAAGGACGGCAGCTTTTCGCCTGACCTGCCCAAGAAAGCCGTGACCATGCTTTTTCAAACGCCCTACATGCTCCACACCACTGTTGAGAAGAATATCGCCTACCCTTTGCAGCTGCGTCGTGCTGAGCGCGAGGTTATCAAGCGGCGGGTCAAGAACCTCATGGATGACTTTGACTTGACCCCTCTGGCAAAGAACAAGGCATGGCGGCTCTCCGGAGGCGAAACGCAAAAAGTGGCCTTGGCGCGCGCCGTTGCCCTTAAGCCTGAGCTTTTGCTGCTTGATGAGCCTACCTCTAATATCGATAACACCTCAGTTGCCGTGATTGAAAAGACCCTCGATTACGAGCGCAACAAACACAAGATGACCTCAGTCATCATCAGCCATAACCTGGCACAAATCCGCCGCCTCTGCGACTACGTGATTTTTATGCATGAAGGTAGGATTATTGAGCAAGGTGATGCCAAGGAGATTCTCTCCAAGCCAGCTGACCCTCGCACCAAGGCCTTTATCGCCGGCGAACTCTTGCTCTAGAACAATTCTTTTGCTTTGATACGGGTTTCTTGGTCTACGGCTAGTAGCTGCTCTATTGACTCTGCATCTTGGCGCTCGTGTGTATCAAGGCAGGTTTCGACGATGCGTTCGATATCTAAGAAGCCGATGTGGTCATTTAAGAAGGCTTCTACGGCAACCTCGTTGGCGGCATTGAGGACGCAGGGCAGCGTGCCGCCGGCTTCGCCGGCTTCTCGAGCAAGGCGCAGGCAGCCAAAGGTCTCGGCGTCCAGTGCAGAAAAGTGCAGGCTGCCCAGTTCGCAGAGGTCAAGTGAGGCGGGCTCAAAGACTGCCGGCCATCGTTTTGGGTAACTCAGGGCATACTGTATGGGGATGCGCATGTCGGTGACACCCAGGTGAGCCTTGAAGCTTCCGTCTACAAACTCAACCAGAGAATGCACACAGCTTCCAGGATGCTGCACGGTTTTGATTTTGCTATACGGAATAGCAAATATATGATGTGCTTCAATGACCTCCAGACCCTTGTTCATCAAGGTAGAAGAATCAATGGAGATCTTGGCGCCCATGACCCAATTGGGGTGCGCCAGCGCTTCTTCTTTGGTGACACTCGCAAGGCTGCTTCTCTTACGGCCTCTGAAGGGGCCCCCGCTGCCGGTAATCCAGAGGTTGGCGAGCTCATCCGGCTCCTCACCCAGCAGGCACTGAAAGAGTGCCGAGTGCTCGGAGTCAACCGGTAACAGCTGGTTAGGCTTGGCAAGTGGCATGAGCACTTCGCCCGCCACTACCAAAGATTCCTTGTTGGCGAGGGCGAGGGTCTTGCCAGCCTTGAGCGTGGCGTATGAGGCCTCAACTCCTGCTGCGCCTACCAGGGCGTTGAGAACGAGGTTAGCCTCTGTTGAAGCTGCAAGCTCAACCAGTGCCTCCGGGCCGTCTGTTTTGGCTAGAACGGTGCGGCTGACGCCCAGCTCTGCTGCCTGCTCGGCGAGCAGCTGCTCATTGGAAAACGTTGCCAGGCCTACCACCTCTACGCGGTCTGAATAGCGAGTGCAGATCTCCACAGTCTGGCGACCAATTGAGCCAGTAGACCCGAGGATGACTACTTTGTGGCGATTATCATTCATTGCAAATTCTCAATCATCTTGACTGGTACAGAGGGACGGGGTTGGTGTACCCTTTTGGCCTTTGGTACAGAGGGACGGGGTTAGTGTACCACTTTGGCCCAA
>WRBR01000054.1 GCA_009784425.1 Coriobacteriia bacterium
AGTATTTGGCGGCTCTACGCTGGGTGTTTTACCTGAAGGAACGCACGCTCCTCCTATCGTTGCTGAAGCTTTTGACAGAGCAAAGAAACTGCGTTTGGTTGTGGGTGATTCCCAAAAACACCGTGTTTCTCTTGATGTTCGCCGGCAAGCCAGCGCCAGAGCACGCAGCCGCTTCTTTTGGATGATGGCATACGTACACTCCGGCTTTGCTACGCGCAGTGCTGGTCCTGACTATCTGGCCGGCCGAGGCTTGGGGCGCATGCGCGAGGAATGGGAATACGCCTGGACTCCGCTGGTAGAGGCACGCTTGATTGAGCTGACCGCTTTGGGCGCTACGCTCAATGAGGTTGCCCTGCGCCTGCTGCGAGAGACACAAAACGAGCTGTCTACCTCCAATGCATCAGGCACGGTTGCCAGCATAGTTGCCCAAGCCACTCTCATCGGCCTGGAAGATGAGGTTTCTCGCCTGCTCACAGAACTTGAGCGCATGATTGAAAAAGATAATAATCTTGACTCCGTTTTGGGCGCCGTCCGTCAGCTGAGGGGATTATGGCGCGCGCGCGATTTGTTGGAGTTCCGTGCACCAGAGCGGCTTCTCGATCTTGCCGATAAGGCGCTTCCACAGCTTGCCTATCTCTTTGAGCAGGCAGCCCACGCAGATGAGGAGCGAGAGCCCGGAGTCATAGCAGCCCTTATTACCGCAACTGAGATTACGAGAGACTCCACCCAGACCGATGACTCTGCAGCCACTCTCATCACTCAGGTTTTGCAGCGTCTGCAAAAAGAGGATGCTTCTCTTGGAATACAAGGCGCAGCCTTGGCTTTAGGCGTTGCTTCTGGCAACGTGCCAGACAAAGACTTGAGTACCCGCGTCAAGGCGGTCTTTGCGCAGGGCGCAGATTCTACCCAGGCCCTTCGCTTCTTTAGGGGAGTGATGCAGGCGGCTCCGGATCTGTTCATACACACGCCAGAGCTATTTGAGGCGATTGAAACTGCGGTGCTAGAGCTTGAGCCTGACATCTTCTTAGAGCAATTGCCCGGGCTCAGGCAAGCATTCCTGCATCTGCGTCCCCTGGAGACCGCCAAGGTTGCAGAAAAGATTGCAGCCAAAGCAGGGGTTTCAGCTGCAATGCTCACCAGATCAAGCCCAGAAGTGAGCGCGAGAGACTTAGACCTGGGAGTTAAGCTTGAACGCAAACTACTTGAGTCACTGGCGCGCGACTGCTTGCCGATTGAGGTGAAGGCATGAGTAGCTCAGAGCTGGCAAGACGGTGGCGGCTGATTCTTGGGCGATATGCTGAAGGCTCATTGGCAGCAAGCGTTCTTGGCGAAGGAGATGCAAACATCGATCAGGTATTGAGCTACCTCTTTGATCGTGACTATGTTGAGCGGGGACATCGACATCAAACCGGTCAAGGTCAAGGGGGCAGCTTGGATCCGTCAGCCTTGACTGCTATTACCTGGCTTGAGCAGACCCGGGATATCTTTCCTCAATCGACCTTTGAGCGCCTGCAGACGCAGGCCATAGAACAGTATGGTATGACCGAGATCTTGGCTGATGCAAAAGCTGCAGAAAGTCTGCAGCCCAGCCCTGAGCTCGGCACGGCGCTGCTGCGCGTACGCGGAAATCTTGACTCAAAGCTCGAAGCGGGGCTGAGAGCGGTGATTGCCAAGGTGGTGGAAGAAATCGTCCGCCTGATAAAACCAAAGTTCACCGCTGCTTTATCCGGGTCGCGCAATCGTTTTAGGCGTTCCTTTCAACCTCGCGCGCAAAACTTTGACTGGCGAAGCACGATTCGCGCTAACCTGGCTAACTGGGACAGCAAAAACCAACGCTTGATTATTGAAGATGTCAGGTTCAACTCCAGACTTCGTCGTAAGCTTCCCTGGGATGTAATCCTTTGCGTGGATCAATCCGGCTCTATGGCATCATCGGTTTTATACAGCGCTATTTGCGCCTCAATCCTGGCGGGGCTGCCCGGCATCAATGTATCCCTCATTTTATTTGACACCTCGGTAGTTGATATGAGCTCCCAGGTGGGTGACCCCGTAGGCGTGTTGATGACCGCGCAGCTTGGCGGTGGCACCAATATCGCCGGAGCCTTAGGCTACTCAGAAACCTTGGTGCGCCACCCAAAGCAAACGGTTCTGGCCTTGATAAGCGACTTTGAGGAGGGCGGCTCAGTTTCTGAGCTTCTCCAGACAGTTTTGCGCCTGAGGGCAGCGGGGGTAACGCTACTGGGAATAGCCGCCCTGGATGAGGAGGCATCTCCACAGTACGACCCTCGAGTTGCGGGTTTGCTGGCAGATAGAGGCATGCAAATTGCCGCTTTGACACCTGAGCACTTTGCTGCATGGCTGGCCGAGGTGATGGCATGAGCAAGGCTCGGGCAGACTGGGAATCAAGCTACGCCGGCTATGACGATGAGGCGCTTGCACTGCTTGCCAACCCCGGCTTGGTGCGGCGAGCCGCCAAGCTGGTGACCGGCGCTACCACCTCAGACGAGGGGGCTCGCGTTGGCGATTTTGAGGTCAAGCTTGATGCTCGTGGCCCTGCTCACGGTCGCTGTTCGTGCGTGAGCTCGGGAATTTGTGCTCATGTGCTCGCTGCGACCATGCTGATTCGAGATGCCGCCTTAACTGCGAGCAAAGAGGTACTCGATGAGAATGCAGAGCATGCAACGGAGGAGCCGGCAGGCAGCGACCAGCCCAACGTCGAGGCAAACACAGACTATAGAGCAGCATTGGCGGCGGTCTTAGAGTTAGATCCTGTGGCTACCAACCGCCGCGCTGGCATAGCAGCAGTGAGAAGTGTTTACGCGCTCGATCTTTCTCTGGGCACTCTTGCACTCTCGGGCAGCACGACACATCTCGATATCAGCTGGGGGTCACTTCCTAAGGTTCGCTTTGTGGTTGGTGCCGGCTGGGATGGAATGGTATCAAGCGCCGAGGGCAAAAAACGCGCCTCCCTTCACCTTGAGGCCCTGGTTCGTGTTTTTACAGCGCACAACACCAGCTGGATTTGGCCAGAAGAAAAGCTTGGTTTAGTCCAAGGCGCCACCAAGGCTGTGGACTTCAAGGACTTTACGTTAGAGGTGCGCCGCCAAGTTGAGCAAGCCGTTAACTGGGGTCTGTCTCACCTGGGCGACGATGTGTCCGAGCGCCTAGGCAACTTGGCGGTAGATGCCAAGACGGCCTCACTCTTTGTACTCAGCAGTCATCTGTTTGCCGCCAGTTCCCAACTCAGCGGCTTGGCTCTGCGCCGCGATGATGTTTCTGAGGCAGAAGCACTCAGCGTTCTTGCGCGCACCTGGGCATTGACTCACGCCTTGGATAATGCCAGCGAACATGAGTTGCCCAGGCTCCTTGGAAGGGCGCGACGCGAATTTACCGCCAGCTCAGATGCGCTGACGCTCATGCCCCTTGGGGCAAGCTGGCGGCAAACAGAATCAGGTGCACGTATCTTGTCCTTGGTCACCTGGGACAAGCAGGCAAAGGAGTTGCTCGTTGCCTCAACTGCGCGCCCCCACGGAGTTGATCCGGGCTTCTTTCGCTCTAGTGGAACAACGGCACTTTGGGACACACACCTGCACCTCTTACTAGCGGGGAGCTTCAACATCATAGAGCCTAGGCTGAGCGTTGACGGAAAACTCTCTGCCACTGCCAAGAAAACAAGCTTTGCTTCTCCGGGATTTGACTCACATCTGCTTGAGGACCTAACAAAAGGCCTGAGTCCAAAAACACAGGCTGTAGGATTTGAAAGTCAAGATGAGGCATTTGCGCTGCTTTGCACCAAGGGCTTTGGATCCATAACCATTGATGAGGCACGTCAAGAACTGCTCTGGACGGTTCCAATTAGTGGTGACGTTGCAGGTGGTGAGACCAAGGTGCTGCGCCAAGAAATCACCCCGGCAACCACTCATAGAATCGATGCCCTGTTGACATGGGAATCAGTGGGGGTCAAGCTGCAGTTCTTGCTGATTCAACGCAGGAGTGATTATGAGTGGGAGCCGGTGGCAGGTTTTATTCGCCAACAAAAGGTATTGCTGCTGGAATGCTTGGATTTTCCTCTTCATGTTCACGCAAAACGCTTGAGCCCCCTGCAAAAGCGCTGGGCGATGCTGAAAAAAAGATGGAAACCTCAGTTGGTCATAGAGCAAAAACCGCTGTCTGCCATAGCCTTACTGTGCAATGACGTGCGCGAGTTCACCGAAAGCCTCTGTGCCACCGGACGCTTTGTGCTCTCGGAAGACCAACAGCGCCGTGGTGCCCAAATAGCTGAACGCTGCGATGTGCTGGCGCTTGCCACCCTGAGCAGCTTGACCCAGAGTTTGCTTAAGCACCCAAGCCCCGCCACGGCTCTATGGCTCCATCACATAGCCGACAGAGCGGCGCTTTTGGAGTTAGGGGATAAGAGTTAAGAGAGAAGAGTTAAGAGAGAAGAGACCCTTGTCATCTTGAGTGAGGTGCGTAGCGTGTAGTTGGAGGGTTCAGCGTTATAATGGCAGAGGGGGATAGAAGTCTGTCCTCTGTGCCAATAGCTGTAGTCAGAAAGAGGAAACATGAAAATTGCTATTGCCTGTGATCATGGAGCTTTTGACCAGAAAGTAATGCTCGTAGACTACCTCAAGGAGTCAGGGCACGAGATAGTGGACTTTGGTCTGGAAGAAAATCGAACCGTTGATTATCCCGACTACGCTCTGCCGGTTGCCGAGGCGGTAAGTGCCGGCACCGTAGACAGAGGCGTTTTGGTCTGCGGTACGGGCCTGGGCATGGCTATGGCAGCCAATAAAGTGCCGGGGATTCGTGCGGCTAATGTGGTCTCCACGGAGTTTGCCAAGCTGGCCCGGGAGCACAACGATGCAAACATCATCACCCTCAGCGGTCGCTTCACAGAGCCGGAGCTCAACCGCGAGCTCGTACGCATCTTCCTTGAGACCGAGTTTGCCGGAGGACATCACATTCCGCGCCTGGAGAAGATAGCAAAGATAGAAGAGCGCTCATCCCAATAATGCATAGAATGTAGATAAATTGCAGTACAGTGCATAAATTAGCAGTTTTATTTGACACAGTGTGAGATAAGGGCTAGTATAGTAATCCTTTAGCCGACTATTAGTTTCAAAAAGGAGACCTGATACCCGTGTACAACGTTGCCGTAATAGGAGCAGCCGGTTATGTTGGTGCTGAGTTAGTGCGTGTTTTGCTTGCTCACCCTGATTTTAAACTGGCTGCCATCAGTTCAAATAGCGAGGCCGGAAAAACCCTGGCCCAGGTTTACCCCTATTTCACCGAGCGCGCGGATCTGACTTTTGTGGATCATGAAACAGCGCTGGCTGAAACAGACACAAAGCTTGACCTGGTCTTTTTGCCGGTGCCCCATACCGCTGCGATGGATCTGGTTCCCGCCATTTTGGAGAAAGGCATCAGCGTAGTTGACGTCAGCGCAGACTTCAGACTGCACGATGCAGCAAGCTACGAAGCCTGGTACGGCACTCCTCATACGGCTCCGGACTTGCTAGCCAAGGCTGTGTACGGACTACCCGAGGCTTTTCGAAGCGAGCTCAAAGTGCTCGCCGCAAAAAGGGCTTCTCAGCAAGAGCCGGCCCTCGTGGCCGCTCCCGGATGTTATCCAACTGCCTCAACGCTGGCTGCCTTGCCGGTTCTCAAGGCAGGACTCTTCAACTCTAACGATGTGGTGGTTATCAACGCCATCAGCGGTATTTCGGGCGCCGGGAAAATTCCCACTGATACCACGCATTTTTGCTCGGTCAACGAAAACGTCAATGCCTACGGAGTTGCCTTTCACCGGCACACGCCGGAGATTGCCCAGACCTTCAGCCATCTGGCAGAGCGCAACGTAGCGGTACAGTTTACTCCGCACATTGCGCCGCTCAGCAGGGGCATGGTCTCTACGGTCACTCTGCGGCTCAGCAAAAAAGCGGCTGCTGAAGCCACGCCGGAAAACATCCAAAAGCTGTACGAAGATCAATATGCCGAGGAGGCTTTTGTGCACGTGATGCCCCCGGGCACCATGCCGAGGAGCAGCAGCGTCATCTACAGCAACTACGCCCACGTGGGGGTTGCCTACGATGCCTCAACAAACATGGTTGTGGCCTCATGCACCATTGACAACCTCGCCAAAGGAGCAGCAGCCCAGTCAGTGCAGTGCGCCAACATCATCTTCAACTTAAACGAAACTACCGGACTTAAGAAGTGAGAATTAAGAATGGCTAAAACAAACACAAAAGAACTCAAAGGCGGCCTTGGTGCAGTTAAAGGCCTACAAGTGGCAGGCGTTTCAGCTGGGTTTCGCAAGAATCCCGAGAGGCTCGATTTAGCGCTCATCGTGGCTCCGCCTACCAGCACGGCTGCGGGCGTTTTTACGCAGAGTAATTTTGCCGCTGCGCCGGTATCAGTGAGCAGGGAGCATCTCGCCAGCCAGGCCGAGGGCAAGGGGTTCAGGGCTCTCATCATCAACTCGGGCAATGCTAACGCCGCCACCGGCAAAGAGGGTCTGGTCACAGCCAAGCAGGCTTGCTCGCTGGTATCCGAGATAATCAAATGTGATGAAGAAGAGGTTTTGGTGGCCTCCACTGGTGTTATCGGTGCGCAGTTGCCGTATAAGCCCTTTAGCGTAGGGGTTCCTTTGGCGGTGAACCTGCTGGGCGCCGGCAGAGGTGAGAGCATCAGCATGGGTCTTTCCACAGCTGAGGCCATCATGACCACGGACACCTTTCCCAAAACAGCCGCCCGCTCCTTTGTTTTATACGCAGCGGACGGCACAGAAGTCACCTATACCGTTGGAGGCATGGCCAAGGGTTCCGGCATGATTGCGCCCCACATGGCCACGATGATTGCCGTGCTGGCCACCGATGCGCGCATTGAGCAGGCTGCCCTGCAGCAAGCTCTCAAGGAAGCAGTGGATCTTAGCTTTAACAAGGTCACCATTGACTCAGATACCTCAACCAATGACAGCGCCTACCTTATTGCCACGGGAGCAGCCAACCCCAAGGAGGCTCTGCAGCCGGGCAGCGAGGCCTTTGAAGCTTTCAAGGCAGTGCTTAGAGAGGTCTGCCAAGATCTCACCTATCAGATAGCTGAGGATGGAGAGGGTGCAACCAAGGTGATTGTCGTTGACGTGACTGGTGCAGCCAACAGCAAGGATGCCGACCTGGTGGCACGGGCCATAGCGGATTCTCCCTTGGTCAAAACAACCGTTGCCGGCCACGACGCCAACTGGGGACGAATCGCCATGGCAGCAGGCAAGGCCGGCGCGTCCTTTAAGCAAGAAGAGGTGAGCATCTCCATTTTGGATCTTGAGGTGTTTGTAAACGGCACGCCGGTGGAGTTCTCAGAAGAAGAGGCGCTCAAGCGCTTCAAGGAGCGCAGCGAGGTTTTCATCTCGGTGAACCTGGGAGCAGGCGAGGCAGCAACACGCATCTGGACCTGTGATCTCACCAAAGAGTACGTAGCCATCAACGGAGACTACCGCTCTTAGGGAGTTAAGAGTTAAGAGTTAAGAGTTAAGAGTTAAGAGAGAAGAGTTAAGAGATAAGGGCTTGCTATGGAGTATAAGAAGGAATCTAATGTGTCTCGGGCGGAGCATGCTCAGGCTTTGGGTTCGGCCCAACTGCTCATAGAGACGCTGCCGTGGATTAAGGAATCTACCGGCAAGGTTGTGGTGGTCAAGTACGGCGGGGCTGCCATGACTGACGAAACGCTCAGAGAAGACGTGATGAGCGACATCATACTGCTCAAGCTCATTGGGCTCAACCCTGTCATCGTGCACGGCGGCGGCAAGGATATCACCGCTTATTGTGAAAAGCTCGGCCTGCCGGTTGAATTCAAGGACGGCTACCGAGTAAGCCCGCCTGAGGTGATGGAGATAGTGCAGATGGCGCTGATTGGCAAGGTCAACCAGCAGCTGGTTGCTCAGCTCAACGAACATGGCCACATAGCGGTTGGCCTGAGCGGCGCCGACGGACACATTGTCAAAGCCAGCCAATTATCTGAGGAACTGGGGCAAGTGGGCGTGGTTGACGAGGTTGATACCACCTTGCTGGTGGACCTAATAGCGGCGCACTACATCCCCGTTATCGCCAGCGTTGCGGTAGGTGCCGACGGCAACTTCTATAACGTCAATGCCGACATCATGGCAGGTGCCATTGCCGCCGCCATCGGCGCACACAAGGTCATCTTCCTCACCGACGTGGACGGCCTCTACCTGGACTTTGAGGACAAGAGCTCGTTGATTAACCGGCTGAGCTTGAGCGAGGCCCGCGCGCTGCTCAATGACGAGTCGCTCAGCAAGGGCATGATTCCCAAGATACAGGCCTGCACCCAGGCACTCAGCGCCGGGGTGTCGCGAGCGCATATACTTAACGGCACCCTCTCTCACTCCATGCTCCTTGAGCTCTTTACCGACGAAGGAGTAGGCACCATGGTGTTGCCGGACAAAGAAGACGAAGTACCCGAGGACTTTTCCGAGTTTCCCACCGGAAACCTGGCCAGCAAACTCCACGGCTGAAGAGAAACTGAGAAAACATGAGTTACCTGCAACAAAAAGAGCTGGAAGACACCTATGTTATGCATACCTTTGCGCGGCAGGCGGTGGACTTTGTAAGGGGCAAGGGCATGCGGCTCTATGATGGCGAGGGCAAGGAGTATCTGGACTTTATCGCCGGCGTTGGCTGCGCGGCCCTCGGCCACTGTGATGCAGCGGTGTCTGACGCCATTGCTGCCCAGGCGCACAAGCTGGTGCAGGCGGGCAATTACTACTACATTGAAGGCAGGGGCGAATACGCACAAAGCCTCTCCGCGCTGCTCAACACCAATAACGAGAGCGCCCCGCCCTGGAAGACCTTCTTTGCCAACTCAGGCGCAGAGGCAAACGAGGGAGCCATTAAGCTGGCGCGCAAATACGGCAAGCTCAACCTGGGCGGCGCCGGCACCGTAATCTCTGCCAAGAGGAGCTTTCACGGGCGCACCTTGGTCACCACGGCTGCCACCGGGCAAGAGGTTAAGCAGGCGGGCTTTGCCCCCATGCCCTCGGGCTTTTCTCACGTTGCACCCGGTGATTTTGACGAGCTGTCAGAGGCTCTGCAAGCCGCCACAAAGGCTGCCAACGAGCAGGATAACCCAAGCCTGGCTCCGGTAGCCGTTTTGCTGGAGTGCATTCAAGGCGAGGGCGGGGTTTTGCCCATAGACGAGGCCTACCTCCAAGAAGTGAGGGCTCTGACCCAAGAGCAGGGGCTCCTCCTCATCATCGATGAGATTCAGACAGGCTTTTTTCGCACTGGCTTGCCCTTTAGCTTCATGCACGCAGGCATAGTGCCCGATGCGGTGACTATGGCAAAGGCCATAGCCAACGGCCTGCCCTTTGGAGCGCTGGCTGCAACAGGCAAAGCAGCAGACGTCTTTCAACCGGGCGAGCACGGATCAACCTATGGTGGCAATCCCCTGCAAATAGCAGCGGCGCAGGCCACGCTTGACGAGTTCATCAGCCGTGATATAGGCTTGCATGTGGTTAAAACGGGAGCCTACTTTGCCAAGCGCCTGGCTCAGCTACCGCTGGTCAATGAGGTGCGCGGCAAGGGTCTGATGCTCGGGATTTCTCTGGATAAGCCCTGCGCTCCCCAAGTGGTCAGCGAGGCGCTTGAACGTGGCTTGGTGTTGAATTACATTGGAGAAAGCACCCTTCGCTTTTTACCCCCGCTCATCGTGAGCGAGGCAGACATAGACGCACTCATGGTGGTGCTGGAGGAATTATTGGAGGCAATGTGATGGACTGGTCAAAACTTGATAAGCCCTATAGCACTCTGGAGAACAACCCTCTGGCTGGGCGTGACTTGCTCCGCCTGCTTGACCTGAGCCCAGAGGAATTGCACGGGATTCTCTCAACGTCGCTCGCCCAGAAGCAAGCTTGGAAGGCAGGGGAGCGCAGCAAGCCCTACGCGGATGCCGCCGTTGCCATCATCATGGAAAAGCCCTCGCTCCGCACCCGGGTTTCCTTTGAACTTGGTGCCAAGCGGCTCGGCGCCTTTACCACGGTGCTCAGCGGCAAGGACTCGGCCTTCTCCCGCGGCGAGTCAGTCAAGGACACGGTTATGGTGCTTGAGCGCTTTGTCGATGTCATCGTCATCCGCACCTTTGAGCAAAAAAAGGTGGAGGAGGTGGCTGAGTACGCCGGCATACCGGTAATCAACGCGCTCTCTGACAGCTTTCATCCCTGCCAGGGGCTCGGCGACCTCCTGACAATCTACGAGCACCTGGGCAGGCTGACTGATTTCAAGCTTGCCTATGTGGGCGACGGCAACAACATAGCCCATACCTTTTTGGAGTCTGCGGCCCTGATTGGCTTTGAGCTGGTCATTGCCACGCCTGTTGGTTATGAGCCCAATGCTAAGATTGTTGAGGAATGCCGGGCGGTGTCTGCTTGCGGCGGAGCCAATATCCATCTGACGCATGACCCCAAGGTGGCTCTCACGGAGGCCGACGTGGTGGTCACCGACACCTGGGCCAGCATGGGTGACGAAGATGAGCATGCCGAGCGGGTCAAGGTATTTGAGCCCTACAGGATTGATGCCGCAGCACTTGCCCTGGCAAAACCGGGCGCAATATTTGAGCACTGCCTGCCGGCGCACCGCGGCGAAGAGGTCACCGACGAGGTTATGGACGGCCCGGCCTCCGTCATCTACGACGAAGCCGAAAACCGCCTACACGTACAAAAAGCCCTCATGTCCCTCGTGATGGCGAGCAAGAAATGACAAAACGAGAGACGCGCATTAGCCTCATCCGCAGCTTTGTTCAAAGCGGTCACATCAAAACCCAAAGCGAGCTGGTTGACCTACTGGCAGAACAAGGCATAGAAGCTACGCAAGCCACGATATCAAGAGACATCGCTGAGATGGGGCTGCAAAAGAAAGACGGCGGCGGCTATTATGTGCTGCCTGAGGACGCCTTTGTCCGCCGTATGGTAAAAGAGCTGGTGCGCGAGGTGGTGCCGGCCCAAAACCTGGTAGTGGTCAAGGCTTCTACCGGAGCAGCGCAAGGTGTTGCAGCAGCCCTCGACGGTGCCGAGCTCAAAGGCATAATCGGCAGCATTGCCGGCGACGACACCATAATGCTCATAGCAGCTGACAACGAAGGCGCGGTTAAACTGGCCGCAACCATCGATTCCTTTAGGTCATAAGAAATAAGAAAGAAAGTGGAAACATGAAAGAAAAAGTAGTACTCGCATACTCGGGTGGCTTGGACACCTCGGTGTGCATCAAATGGCTCATTGAAGAAAAAGCCCTAGACGTCATCGCCTTAGTTGGCGACGTAGGGCAAAAGCGCCAAAGCCTGGACTTCATCAGGCAAAAAGCGCTGGATACCGGAGCCGTGGAGTCAATAGTCATTGATATGCGCGAGGAGTATGCCGCTGAGTATCTCAGCAAGGCGCTGGTTGCCAACGCCATGTACGAGGGCAAGTACCCGCTACTCTCGGCGCTCTCCCGCCCAATTCTCGTCAAGCATTTGGTGAGGGTTGCCGAGGCTCGCGGTGCACAGTATATCGCGCACGGCTGCACCGGCAAGGGCAACGACCAGGTGCGCTTTGAGGTGGGGGTGCGCGCACTCAACCCGGATATCCTGCAGATTGCCCCGGTGCGCGAATGGGACCTCACCACCCGAGACTCCGAGATTGAATGGGCCGAGGCACACAACATACCCGTGCCGGTGTCCAAGGAATCACCCTATTCAATTGATGATAATTGCTGGGGCCGGGCAATAGAGTGCGGCATTTTGGAGGACCCCTGGGTTGAGCCGCCCTCTGACGTCTACGAGCTCACGGTTAACCCGGAGGATGCGCCGGATGCTCCCACCTATCTCACCGTGGGCTTTGAGGCCGGGCAGCCCGTCAGCATAGACGGCGCGCACATGAGCTTTCTGGAGGTACTGGCAACCCTGAACACCGTTGCCGGTGCCAACGGCTGCGGCCGCATAGACATGGTTGAGAACAGGCTCGTGGGTGTTAAAAGCCGCGAGATTTACGAATGCCCGGGATCCCTCTCCCTCATCAAGGCACACAGGGATCTGGAGGAGCTGGTCTTAGAGCGTGACTTGCTGCGCTACAAGGCAAAGATCGAGCAAGACTGGGCCATCTACGTGTACGAAGGCAAGTGGTTCAGCCCGCTTAAAGAGGCGCTGGATGCCTTTATGGCAGGCACGCAGGCGGTGGTGACCGGCGAGGTGCGCCTCAAATTCTACAAAGGATCTATCACTGTTGCAGGACGCAGAAGCCCCTTCTCACTCTATGATTTTGAACTGGCCACCTACGGTGAAGAGGATCGCTTTGACCGCAACAGCGCCAAGGGTTTCATTGATATCTACGGCCTCTACCTTGAGTCCTGGGCCCGGCAACAACGCAAACTATAGGAAGTGAAACATGTCTGAGCAGATGGCTCTCTGGGGAGGGCGCTTTGAGGAGTCCGTGAACAACGACATGCAGGCCTTTGGTGCCTCCTTGCCGGTAGATGTGCGGCTGTGGGTTGAAGACATTGCCGGGTCACAGGCGCATGCTGCCATGCTCGCCGAGCAGGGCATCATTTCTGCCGAGGATTGCACGGCTATCAAGAAGGGCTTGGAGTCCATTGCCCATGACATTGAGCAGGGCAAGCTTGAGTTTGAGCTTTCGGCCGAAGACATCCACATGGCCATTGAGAGCGAGCTCACGCGCCGCATAGGCGAGCCGGGCAAAAAGCTCCACACCGCCCGCAGCAGAAACGATCAGGTTGTTACGGACTTCAGGATATACTGTAAGGAGGCAGCCGACGAGGTGCTCGCAGAGCTGGGTAAGCTGCGTGCGCTCATCATTGACTTGGCCGAGGAGCATGTTGATACGATACTGCCCGGTTACACCCACCTGCAAAAAGCTCAGCCCGTATTGCTTGCTCAGCACCTGTTGGTGTGGCAGGCCATGTTTGCCCGTGACGA
>WRBR01000055.1 GCA_009784425.1 Coriobacteriia bacterium
ATAAACCCGGCTGATGCCGAAGAGCGCGGCATTAAACACGATGATTTGATTTGGGTCTTCTCCCGCCGTGGCAAGGTCATCACGAGAGCCATGATTGACGGACGTGTCAATAAAGGCACCATCTACATGACCTACCAGTGGTGGGTGGGCAAGTGCAACGAGCTCACTATCCACGCCGTTGACCCCAAGGCAAACACGCCCGAAGACAAGTACTCGGCCTGTAATATCCAGATCATTGACGACCAAATCTGGGCAGAGCAGTACGCCCAGGAGGCGTATATGAAAATCAAAGACAGACTCACCGAAGAGGCCGCCCGCCAGCACGGCGAGGTAAAAGAAATCGAGCTGCCCGCAGAGGCCGCTCTCGCCGAGAGCACTGCACAACACGGAGACTCAATATGAATCGATATATCTCTATTGAGCCAAGCAGATGCATAGCGTGTGGCACGTGCCAGGCCGCCTGCATCGACGGACATAAACGAGCAGGCTTGCAGGCAGAGCCCCGTCTCAGTATGTTTGAGACGCGGGAGGTAGTTGCCTGCATCACCTGTCACCATTGCGCCGGTGCGCCCTGCCTCAAGGTCTGCCCCATTGACTGCATCGCCACCAGCGAAGACGGGTGCGTGAGCGTTGACGAAAAGCGCTGCATTGGCTGTAAGCTCTGCACCATCGCCTGCCCCTATGGAGCCATACATATCGGCGGCACCCCCACAACCGGCATAGAGGGCATCGGCTATTACACGCCTACCTTCCCTGCTGCCACCTCCCCAATTCTCCAGTGGGAGATTGGGGTTTACACCTGTGCGGTTAAATGCGACCTCTGCTCCTATGACCCCGGCGGAAAGCCCCGCTGCGTCACCTATTGCGTGACCGATGCGCTCCGCCTGGTTGAACCGGATAAAATTGAAGAAGAAAAACCTGCCCGCCAAAACAAGGCGGCAAAGGAGAGTAAGGCCCTCTCTGATTATCTTGACTCAAGAGAGGAGGAGTGACCATGCTGCTCTTTGGAATCTCAATTGCTCTCTCGGTGATAGGTGCTGCGGCTTCGATTCTCCTCAAGCGCGCAGAGAGCGCCTCCCGGCTGGTTGGCTCCCTGTTTGGTGTTGCCGCGGCTGCGTGCGCCCTGGCTGCCGGTTGCCTGGGCATGTTCACGCCTATCGAGCCCATCAGTGTGGCCACGCCTTTCTTCTTTGCCACCTTTACGCTGCTCATTAACCCCCTGAGTGGCCTTTTGCTGGTGGTGATAAACCTGCTGGGAGTGGTTGCCTGGATCTATGGCATTGAATACCTCAAGGAGTATACCGGCAAGGGAATAGGCTCTCTCGGCATGTTCATGCATATCTTCATGGCTGCCATGTGTTTGGTACTGGTCAGTGACAACGTATTCTGGTTTTTGGTGTTTTTTGAGATCATGGCTATTTCGTCGTATTTCCTGGTCATCGTGCAGCAGGATGAAAAGTCGGTCAAGGCGGGCTTTCTCTATCTGGTGATGGCCCATGTGGGTTATATCATGATTATGATTGCCTTCTTTGTTATGTCCTCGCAAACCGGTAGCTTTGATTTCTCGAGCTTTAGAGTAGCCGAGTTTAGCCCGGCTATTGCCTCTGTGGTTTTTGTTTTGTGTTTCCTCGGCTTTGGCTGCAAGGCCGGCATGGTTCCCTTTCATTCGTGGTTGCCGTTGGCTCACCCGGCTGCTCCGTCACACATCTCTGCCCTCATGTCGGGCGGCATGATCAAGATAGGTATCTTTGGCATCGTCAAGGTGACCTTTGATCTGCTCGCTGCGAGCGGCGTGGAGCTCTGGTGGGGGCTGCTCGTGGTGGTCATCGGCGCGGTGTCTTGTGTCTTAGGCATAGCCTATGCCATCGCTGAGCGCGACATCAAACGCCTGCTGGCCTACTGCTCGGTTGAGAATATCGGCATTATACTGCTGGGAGTGGGCACGGCACTGATAGGCGTTGCCCTTGAGATACCGGCCATAGCCGGCTTAGGGCTCTTGGCTGCGCTCTTCCACCTGCTCAATCACGCGCTCTACAAGGGCATGCTCTTCTTTGGCGCAGGCTCAGTCATCTATCGCACCCACACGCGCGACATGAGCAAGCTGGGGGGCCTGGTGCGCGCCATGCCTGTCACCGCGCTCTGCTTTTTCTTGGGAGCGCTGGCTATCTCTGCCATCCCGCCGCTCAATGGATTTGTGAGTGAGTGGTTCACCTATCAATCCATGCTGAGCGCCGCCTTGGCCGGCGGCCCACTCGTCAGGATAGTTTTTGCCTTTGCCGTGGTATCGCTGGCTTTGACCGGAGCGCTCACGGTGGTCTGCTTTGTTAAGGCCTTTGGCATCAGCTTCTTGGGAGCAGCGCGCTCCGAGAAGGCCCACAAGGCTACCGAGGTTCCCTTTGTGATGAAGCTCTGCGTGATTCTCCTCACTGCCTGCTGTATCTGCCTCGGCATTGGAGCGCCCTGGGTGGTTGGTTTCTTTGTGACCATCTCGTCTTCGGTGCTGCTACTGCCGGGCCCGGAGGTAGCCGCGGGCATCACTCTGGTCAATCCAGACCTTGGCTCTGCCATCTCAACACCTCTGGTTGCCGTACTACTGATAGCGCTTATCACCCTGCCTCTTATCATTAGGGCAGTCTTCAAGAGCTCGCAAAGACAAAAGCCCGATGCAAGCAAAGAGCCCTGGCAATGCGGTTACCAGCCCACTGATGACATGGCCATGCGAGCCGCAAGCTTTGGCGCACCCGTGCAGGTGTTCTTAAAGCCGCTCTACACCATAAGAGCAGCTCTCGCTGCGCAGGCGGCAACCGTAAGCCAGCTCTTCCAAAAAACGGTCAGTGGTGCCGATAAGGCACAAGGCCTTGGAGACAGGTACCTCGTAGACACCGTTGCCCAAGGGGTGACCTGGCTCAGTAAGAAGATGCAGGGAATTGAGGGAGGCAACTTCAGGATTTATGTCCTCTACATCGTTGTTGCTCTCGTTGCCCTGCTCTGCATAGCGATAATAGCGGGAGGAGGTGCCCTATGATATTGATTATCCTCGCCTGCCTGCAAGCAATACTCCTGGTAGCAGCGGCACCACTGGTTTCGGGTTCTGCCCGCTGGATGCGTGCCAAGTTCCAAACGCGTAAGGGCCCGCCCATCCTCCAGGATTATTACGACATTTCCAAGCTCTTTAAGCGTCAAGACCTGCATACCAAGGACTCCAGCTTTGTGCACCGCCTCATGCCTCCCCTCTTTATCGGTGTGATGATGCTCATCTTCATGGGTATTCCAGTGGTCACCAGGTTCTCCCCCATACCTCTCCTGGGGGATGTCATCCTCATCATCTACCTCATGGTGTTGCCGCGCCTGTTCTTTGCGCTCTCGGCCATAGACACCGGCTCGTCGTATGCCGGCGTGGGAGGCATCAGAGAGCTGCTGATTGGCGTGTTGGTTGAGCCGGCCATGCTGCTTGCGCTCTTTGTGACCATACTTGCCACCGGCACCACCAATGTGGGTGAAATGGGCATGATGGTAGGCTCCTTTGCTGCGGTGAACCCCGTGGCCGTAGCGCTTGCTGGAGTGGCCTTTGCCTGCGCCTGTTACATGGAGCTCGGCAAGCTACCCTATGACCTCGCCGAGGCAGAACAAGAGCTGCAAGAAGGACCGCTCTCCGAGTACTCGGGCCCCTCGCTCGCGTACTGTAAAATAGCGCTCTACATGAAGCAAATCGTTGTAGTGAGCCTGCTGGTGGCAATCTTCATCCCCTTTGGCAGTGCCACCGAGTTGACCGTGCCGGCAATGGCTCTCGGCCTGGTTTTGTACCTCGCCAAGGTGGTAGTTATATTCTTTATCTGCACAATCTTTGAGAACGTTGTAGCGCGGGTTCGCTTTAAGCTGTTTGGGCATCAAACCTGGACGGTGGTTGGCATAGCGGCCCTTGCCCTGGTGTTCTTTGTCTTGGGAATATAAGGGGGAGGATTGATGCTACTAGGAATCAACATCAGTATCTTTGCCCTGGCTTCCATTGCGGTGCCCTTTGTTGCGGCGCTACTCATTTTGATCTGTCGCCAGCCTGCAGCCAGAGGTATCTCCATTGCGGCGGGCTTTGTCTCCTTGCTCTGCACCATCTTGGTGTGGGGCGGCCTGGGGTCCATTGAAGGCGAACACCTTGCTGTCTCGATGTTTAACATGGGTAATACCGAGGTATTCGGCCTTTTGTTTGACAAGATGAGCGTGATGCTCGGCACCTGCTTTGTGGGGGTAGGCATCATCATCACTATCTACTCGGTGGGTTATCTCTCCAGCAAAAACCGCGAGCACGCCGATGCGCCACGCAGGCGCTTTTATGTGTTTTTCACCTTGTTCATCGGTGCCATGGCCGGGTTGGTCTACAGCTCAACCCTCATAGGACAGCTGATATTCTTCGAGATTACCGGTGCCTGTTCTTGGGCACTCATCCGCTACTACGGCTCAAAGACCGCAGAACGCGCCGCACTCAAGGCACTGATACTCACGCACATCGGCTCACTGGGACTCTTTATAGCAGTAGGTATACTCTTTTTGCAGACGGGCTCCTTTACGGTGGATGCCATCGCCTCGCTTGATAATTACTGGAAGACGATGCTGCTGCTCTGCATCCTCTTTGCCGCATGGGCAAAGTCTGCCCAGCTGCCTTTCTACATGTGGCTGCCTTCTGCGATGGAAGCACCTACGCCGGTTTCTGCCTACCTGCATGGGGCCTCTATGGTCAAGGTGGGCGTGGCCATCTTTGCTCGCGTGCTGGTAGAGGCAGGCACCATACCTGAGATAGTGGGTTGGGTTGCAGCCATCGGTGCCATTGCCACCATGCTCTTTGGCTTTTTCATGTACCTGCCACAAAGCGACATGAAGCGCCTGCTCGCTTTTTCCACCATCTCACAGCTCTCGTATATGTTCCTCGGCTTTGCCTTCTTCATCTTTGGGAGCCAGCTGGCCTTTGACGGCAGCCTCATGCATATCTTCAACCATGCCTTTGCCAAGACGCTCTTCTTCTTGGTTGCGGGGGCATTCAGCTTTACCATGGGCACCCGCATGCTCCCCAAGATCAAGGGCGTGATAAAAAAGCAGCCGTTGCTTGCCGTGGGCTTTGCGGTGGGGGCACTGGCTATAGCCGGCGCGCCGCCTCTCAATGGCTTTTTCAGCAAGTTTGCCATCTTCTCGGGCAGCTTTATGGCAGCAGAAGGCAACTGGATTCTCATGGCGATAGTCATCATAGGACTCATCGAGACCGTTGCCTGCTTTGCCTGGTTCATCATGTGGATAGGCAAGGTGCTGCCCGGAGAACCCTCGGAAGCTGTGGCTGAATCCGCGCCGCTGCCCAAATCCATGGCATTTTCTCTGGTCTTGCTCATTGTGTTGGTGTTCATCTCTAGTTTTATCGCAGCTGCGTGGCTGGGCTAGGAGGCCTCTGTGGATGGATTTATGATAGTCAATATCCTGGGCGGTCTCCTCATACTGACCTCGCTTTTGGTCATCTTGATTAAGAACCCCAAGAATGCCGCCTATATGTATGGAGGCCAGGCGCTCGTGCTCGTTGCCATACTGGCTACCCTGGGTTTTGTGACGGGCTCAAGCGAGCTCTATACCTGGTCGGTAACGGCGTTTTTCACCAAGGTCATCATTGTGCCGGCGATAATCCTCTTTGCGCTCAATAAGATGCAGGCAAAGCCGGATGATCTGGCACCACGCTTTGCCCTGGTCACCACCGTATTGCTGGTGGTGGGAGAGGTCATACTCTGTTATCTGGCCGTGAGCGGCATTGAGCTGCCCACGGTAGCCGAGCTCAAGCCCGCGCTTGCCATATCCCTTGCGCATTTTTTCATTGGGCTCACCTGCATTATTTCGCAACGCAATATCGTCAAGCAGATTTTTGGGTATTGCCTCATGGAAAACGGCTCGCACGTTTCGCTCGCGCTTCTTGCGCCCGAGGCTCCCAAGCTGGTGGAGATAGGTATTGCAACCGACGCGCTGTTCTCGGTGGTAATCATGGCCTTCTTGGTGCTGCGCATACAGCGCTCCCTCAAGACCCTTGATGCCAATGAGCTCACCAAGTTGAAGGGTTAGGGGGCGATTATGGATAATTCAATGCTGACAATCGCTCTCATAGTTATTCCGTTCATCGCAGCGGCGCTGATGGCGGTGTTACCCTCCAAGAGTGCGCCTCGCTTGGCTTATCAAGCGCTTCACATGGTGTCCTTGGTTGCCGTCTGCGTACTTTCGGTCTACCTCTCCATAACGGTCATTGCACGTGACAAAACAATCATTGCCCTTGGTGACTGGATTCATCTGGATGCGCTCGGCGCTGTGTTTGTGGTTTTGATAGGGGTCGTTGGTCTGCTTGTTGGTTGGTACTCCCTCGCCTACATCAAGCATGATGAGGACGAGGGTCTGCTGAATCCCGCCCAGGTCAAGCAGTACTACCTGTTCTTCAATCTGTTCATCTTTGCAATGCTGATTGTGGCTCTCTCAAACAATGTCATCATGATGTGGGTGGGCATAGAGATTACCACCCTTGTCACGGTGTTTTTGGTGGGTATCTACAACAACCGCTTCTCGCTGGAGGCGGCCTGGAAGTACATCATCGTCTGCACAGCCGGCGTTGCCTTTGGCCTCTACGGCACCCTGCTGATCTATGCCAACGGCGCCGACATCATGGCCGACCCCACAATGGCGATATTCTGGACCTCGCTGGTGCCCTATGCCTCGCAGTTTGATGCCATGTTGATTCAGATTGCCTTCGTCTTCATCGTCATTGGCTTTGGCACCAAGGCGGGCTTGTTTCCCATGCACACCTGGTTGCCCGATGCCCACTCCGAGGCTCCAAGCCCCATCTCGGCGCTGCTTTCCGGCGTGCTGCTCAAGTGCGCCATACTCGTTATCATACGCTTCTACATCCTTGCAGTTGAGGCCCTGGGGCCCGCCTTCCCGCAGATGATTATGCTGGTCATTGGCATCATCTCCGTGGTGGTGGCGGCGCTCTCGGTGCTCATGCAAGATGACGTCAAGCGCCTTTTGGCCTACTCCAGTTGCGAGAATATCGGCATCATCGCGCTTTGCCTGGGATTTGGCGGACCTTTGGGTATTGCTGCCGCCTTGCTGCACTGTGTGTTCCATGGCCTTGCCAAGGCTTTGCTGTTCTGCCTCTCCGGCAATGTGCTGATGAAGTACGGCACACGCGATCTCTCCAAGATAAAGGGCATTTTGCAGGTTGCGCCTGCCACCGCGGTTCTTTTGGTTTTGGGATTCTTTGCCCTGGCAGGATTTCCGCCCTTTGCTCTGTTTGTCTCCAAGGTCCTCGCCTTTGTGGCGGGCGTTGTTGCGGGACATATCGTCATCGTGGTTATCTTTGGAATCGCCGCAACCGTGGTGATAGCAGCGTGTATACGGGTTGTCTCGCGCTCGGTATTTAACAAGGCGCCCGAGACCGTCAAAAAAGGTGACGTGGGCATTGCCGCGCTTATCCCTCAATTCCTTATGGTTGCTTTGATTCTCTGGTTTGGCATAGCCATGCCCGGGGCGCTTTTTAAGGGCGTGGAAGAGGCAACTGCCATTGTTCTACAAGAAGAGGGACCAGTACTTCACAATGACCCGCTGCTCAAAGACCTGCTCGCAACAGATGAGGACACAACATGAGTGATACTGCCAACACCAATCTCAAAACCGGCGAGTCGCACGTAAAGGCGGTGCAGGAGCGTTTTCCCGGCGCAGTGCTGAACACGGCGTGGAGCGCTGAAGACCAGGTGGTCATCGATGTGGTGCCGAGCAAGGCTCCGGAGCTCATTGAGCATCTTTATTACGAACGCTACGGATGGCTCTCCGTGGTTGTGGGCAACGACGAGAGGCCTCTGAACGGCCATTATGCTGTGTACTATGTGCTCTCTATGGAGGGCGAAGACCCCAGCTACTGCACGGTGCGGGTGCAGGTTCCGGCTGATACCTGTGAGTTTTATTCCGTGACGCCTAAGGTGCCCGCCGTGGTCTGGGGCGAGCGCGAGGTCCAGGACATGTTTGGCCTCAAGGCACTCGGCATCACCGATAACCGTAACCTGGTGTTACCTGATGACTGGCCCGCGGGTCTCTATCCCCTGCGCAAGGATTCTATGGACTATCGCTACCGCCCCGAGCCGGTGAGTGACGTTGAGAACTATGAATTCCTCTCCGAGACGGGTGACCGAGAGACCACCGTCATCCCCATGGGCCCGCTCCACATAACCTCAGACGAACCGGGTCACTTTAGGCTGTTTGTTGAGGGTGAAGACATCATAGATGCCGACTACCGCATGTTCTACGTGCACCGAGGCATGGAAAAGTGCGCTGAGTCGCGCATGAACTATGACACCGTGCCCTTTTTGGCGGAGCGAATCTGTGGCATCTGCGGCTTTGCCCACTCGGTTGCCTATGTGGCTACCATTGAGAGGGCCCAGGGCATAGAGGTGCCTCCTCGAGCGCAATACATCCGAAGCATCCTGCTTGAGACCGAGCGCCTTCACTCGCACCTGCTTAACCTTGGTCTGGTCTGCCATTTCAGTGGCTTTGACACGGGCTTTCACCATATGTTTCGCGTACGCGAGAAGTCTATGGATCTGGCCGAGATGCTCACGGGCGCTCGCAAGACCTATGGCGTTAATCTCATCGGCGGAGTAAGACGCGACATTTTGGCCGAGCAAAAGCTTGCCACCCTTAAGTTTCTCGATGAGCTGCGCACTGAAGCTGGTTATCTGGTAGAAGAGCTTTTAAGTACGCCCAATTTCATCAAGCGCGCAAAGGGCGTGGGTATCCTCGATAAAAAGATAGCGCGTGACTACAGTCCGGTGGGCCCCACCGTGAGAGGAAGCGGCTTTGCCCGCGACGCGCGCTGGTGTCATCCCTACGACGGCTACAAGCACCTCAACAGGTCTGCCTTTACGCAGGACACCTGTGACGTGCTGGGGCGCACCCTGGTGAGGGTGGACGAGTTCATGGACAGCTTAACCATGATTTCTGAGCTGCTTGAAAATGCACCCGCCGGCCCCATTTTGAACGAATCATGGACCTATGAGCCTCACCGCTATGCGGTTTCTGCCACCGAAGCACCACGCGGCGAAGACCTGCACTGGGCCATGATAGGAGACAACCAAAAATGCTACCGCTGGAGAGCCAAGGCCTCTACCTACAGCAATTGGCCTCCCCTCAGATACATGTTCCGCGGCAATACCATCTCAGACGCCGCCATGATAGTAGGCAGCATAGACCCCTGCTACTCCTGCACCGAACGCGTAGCCATCGTCGACATAAAAAGCAAAACACAGCAGGTGTTAAGTCGCCAACAACTAGAAGATTACTCCCGCAACAGAAAGCACTCCCCCCTGGAAAAAAGAGGCACCCGCTACCTTTAACCCCCAATGTCATCCTGAGCGAGCGCAGAGCGCGAGTCGAAGGACCCAGTCAGTACACTAGCGTGAGAGAAAGCCGAGAACAGACATGTTCAAAACAATAAAAGAGGTCCTGCGCACCGGCAACGCCACCGTCAAGTACCCCTTTGCCCCCCTGGAGCGACCCAAAGACGCCCGAGGCA
This sequence comes from Coriobacteriia bacterium, assembly GCA_009784425.1. Lineage (GTDB taxonomy): Bacteria > Actinomycetota > Coriobacteriia > Coriobacteriales > UBA8131 > WQXH01. The sequence goes on from WRBR01000055.1 coordinate 9,575, forward strand.
AGCCGGAACATGACGCCGTCAAGTGCATGGCCTGTTCCGCCTGCGCTGTGGCCTGCCCTCCCAATGCCATTCAGACGCCCCTCGACTTTGAGGCAAACACAAAGCTCTGGTCCATCAACTACGGACGCTGCGTTTTCTGCGGGCGCTGCGAAGAGGTCTGCCCCACCAATGCCATCATCCTAAGCCCCGAGTTTGAGCTGGCGGTGATGTCCAAGGCAGATTTAGAGGAGATTTGCGTCTACTCTCTGCAAGCCTGCGTTGAGTGCGGCAGTTATTTTGCTCCCACCAAACAGGTTGATTACGTGGCACGCATCCTCTCCCAAAACCTGAATGACGAGGAGGCAGAACATGCCCTGGAGTCGGTAAGGCTCTGCCCCCAGTGCAAGCAGAAGGCCGATGTGCTGAGATTCAAAGAGCAGTCCAAAAAGGCAGGTGAGTGGCTATGATCATAGACACTGAATATCCCGACAGGCTTCAGTACAAACTGGACCCTGTGGTTGTTGAAGAGAGCGTTGCCAAGGCAAAGGGCGCCCTCCTGAACAGCATTAAACGCTCGGTATACCTCTATCGCGTTGACTGCGGCGGATGCAACGGCTGCGAGATAGAGATATTCTCAACTATCACCCCGGTCTTTGACACCGAACGCTTTGGCATTAAGAACACGCCCAGCCCCCGTCACGCCGACATCATGGTGTATACGGGCTCCATGACCCGCCTCATGCGCATGCCGGCCCTGCGCGCCTACCACGGGGCTCCAGACCCCAAGCTGGTGGTGTCATACGGAGCCTGCGGCTGCACGGGCGGGATATTCCACGACAACTACTGCGTATGGGGAGGCACCGACCAGCTCTTTGACGTAGATGTCTACATACCGGGCTGCCCCCCAACCCCGGCGCAGACGATCTACGGCTTTGCCATTGCACTCGGGCTGCTTGACCAAAAGCTGCACCACAGCAAGATCATCGAGCAACCGGGCGACTTTGCCCCCATCCCCTTTGAAGCGGTTCCCTACAAGGTCCGTACAGCAATCCAAAGAAAAGCGCGCCTGCTAAGCGGCTATCGCTCAGGCAAAGACCTCTCAAACGAGTTTATGCAAGCCCTTGAGTCCGGCGGCAGCGATGTCCTCACAAACATCCAGACCCTCATCACCCGCCAGACTGACCCCCGCAGAATAGAAATCCTCACCCAACTCAAAGATGACCTCACCACCATGCTCGTCGATCCCAACCAAAACCAACAACAACTCAAACAAGCCCTCCAACAACTCATCCCCAGCAACGATTAAAAGTGGAACAGGGGGACGGGGTTGGAACAGGGGGACGGGGTTAGTGTTCCAATTTGACCAAGTCAAATTGGAACACTAACCCCGTCCCCCTGTTCCAACCCCGTCCCCCTGTTCCAACAATCTGGTACACTTTGCCCTGGACAAGCAACCGAAAAGGAATCGTTGAAGGGAGACACTTCATTATGTCAAGCGCTGTTTATTACGTTTCATTCAAACTCAAAGTGGGAGCATCGGTGCCTGACTTTTTGCTTGCGGCAGAAACGTTGAACAATGAGTTCATCTCCAAGCAAAAAGGTTATGTTTCGTGGGAGCAAGTCGTCGATGGTGAAACTTGGGCAGACTTAATCACTTTTGAATCAATAGACGACCTTAAGAGCTTCAAAGAGATATCCAAAAATCCAACTGAGTTAGCGCTGAATTTTTATTCGTTCATCAACCTTAATAGCTGCAAGGAGCAACACTTTACTGTTGAGCGCAGCTACCAGCAGCCAAAGACAACATAGATAGTATACTGCGCTGAGAAGCCAGGGAAAATGACACGTTGGGACTCGGGTGAAAGGCTGGATTGTGTCTCGTGCTCAAGTCAGAAGTTCGGACGAGGCAGAGGGATGAGGTTGACTCACTCTAGTGGAAGATTACATACCAGATGATGAAGGCCCAGCTGAGGAAGCCGTGGACTATGGTCCAGAGGACGTTATGCCAGGTTGTCCAGGAGATTACTATTGCGATGATGGTGCCTACGCCAAAGGAGCCAATTCCCAGGCACCCACAGCCTTTGCGTGTTTTCAAAGGACTAGCCATTAGGACCCCCAATCAAAGATAATCAACTGTTTAATTGTACTACAGCTTTCGGCATTCGAGCGACTCCAGTACAGAGGCCAGGTCTGGTGGCAGGCTGTCCTCAAACTCCATAAGCTCGCCGGTAACCGGATGCGTAAGGCTCAGAAACCACGAGTGCAGAAACTGACGTGACAGACCTAGTTGCGCTGCGTAGCCGTAGCGTCCGTAGAGAGCGTCTCCTACACAGGGGTGACCTATGTAGTCCATGTGCACGCGGATCTGATGGGTGCGGCCAGTGTAGAGTTTGCACTCCAAGTAGGTGTAGCCGTCATCATGGGTGTTGGCCTCATAACGATCCAGGACCTTGAAAGATGTGATGGCTTCGCGAGCAGAAGGACCCTCCCCCACTGTCATGCGCATGCGCTCAACGCTGCCTCGTATTATCGGGGCATCCACAAGACCGGTTTCCGGCGCAATGTAGCCGTGTACGAGGGTGAGGTAGCGGCGCTCAATGTTGCGCGTGCGTATGCCCTCCTGAAGTGCCAGGCCAGCTTGCTCATCCTTGGCTACCAGCATGAGTCCGGAGGTGTCTTTATCGAGGCGGTGTACAATGCCGGGGCGGTCTTCTCCCTGTAAGAGGGCCAGATTCTCGTAGCCGCAGTGGTGTAAAAGTGCGTTCACCAGTGTGCCTTCATCGTGACCTTGTGCCGGGTGTACCACCATGCCAGCCTCTTTGGAAAGTACGATGAGGTATTCGTCCTCGTAGCAGATATCCAAGGCGATGCATTCAGCGGCAAGAGATTGTTCTGGTTGAGGGGTTATCGTGTATTCAATGACGTCCTCAGCCAAGACGATGCGTTTTTTGGCGGTGTGTCTGTTGTTGTTGAGGAGTACTTGGCCGTCTTCAAGGAGGCGCACTGCCTCTCCCCTGCTGCTTACTTCTGTGAACGTGGCGAGGAGGGCATCGATTCTGCTGCCTTGCTCGGCTTGGGTTACTATGTGCTGGTAGGTTGGCAATTTGTACGTCCCCCTGTCACAATTGACTAGGTCCTTCGCTTCGCTCAGGATGACAGGGTATTTCTTCTTCTATAACTTCG